>CAIXIX010000409.1 GCA_903919615.1 uncultured Chthonomonas sp. | reverse complement strand
GTCGCCGTCACCAACGGCGCGAACTCCGGTGCAGCTTGTTGCCCACTGTGCCTATGGCACGGCTGGAATAGGCGCGATGATCAAAGGGGAGCCGATGCACTTCTCCTCCACTGCGGAGCTGGATTCTCATCTGCGTGAGATGGAAACAGCGGTCACCACGGTGGAACAGGCGCTCGAACTGCTCGAATCGACCAGTGAAGCATATCTAGCCTATCTCGACACTGTTACCGATGACCAGGCTGCCGAGATTGTCCAGCTTCCCTTTGGCTCGCTGCCGCTTGGTGTGGCAATCATGATGCCAGGCAACCATATGTCCAGCCACATTGCCCAGCTCGATTATCTCCAGACCATCTGGGGTGACCACGACTGGCGATTTTAGTCACAGTTCGTTTGCTGCATCGTATTCGCGCCATGCAGCGGAAGTGCTACGCCATTTGGCCAATGCCCCACTTCTTAATTGGGGCAATGGCCAATTATCACAAGTCGAGCTACTGATCACACAGCAGATAACGACGGATAGTCCGTATAACCCGCTTCATTGCCGCCATAAAAAGTCGCCTGGTTCGCTTCGTTAAGCCCCGTTCCGTCTTTCAGTCGCTCAGGCAGGTCTGGATTTGCCAGGAAGGGAACACCAAACGCTGTGGCATCAGTTAATCCGGCAGCAAGATCCGCTTCGGCTGTTGCCGCTGTATAACCGCCATTCGTGATGATGTTGTGGCCGTACGCCTCGCGGAAGGTCTTGAGGCCATCTGGCTCATTGACACCGGTCACGAAAGCGAAATGGACATAGGCCAGATTGAGTTCCTTAAGAGCCTTCAGGATGGTCACGAAGTGGTTCACCGGATCGGAGTCGGACATATCGTTGAAGGCGCCGAAGGGCGAAAGTCGAATTCCAACGCGATCGGATCCCCACACCTCAATAACCGCCTTGAGAACCTCAATGGCAAATCGCAGCCGATTTTCAATGGAACCGCCATATGCGTCGGTGCGATGGTTTACGCCGTCACGCAAGAACTGGTCGATCAGGTAGCCGTTGGCGCCATGAAGCTCGACACCATCGAAGCCTGCCGCCTTTGCAGCTTCCGCTCCGGCTTTGTAGTCCGCCACAACTTCAGCGATCTCCGCAGCAGTCAGCTCTCGCGGAGTTTCTGCCTGTACTTTCTCAAAGGTTGCGGTGAATAACTCGAGATTAGGGGCAACTGCGCTCGACGAAACAGGCTGCCCATCGACGAGCGACGAATGCGCAATTCTGCCAGTGTGCCACAGTTGCAGTACGATCTTGCCGCCCGCTTCATGAACCTTTTTGGTTATCTCGGACCATGCCTCAATCTGCTGCGCGGTCCATATGCCCGGAATAATCGGATATCCGCTGCCCTGCTTGCTAACGGCCGTAGCTTCGCTGATTAACAGTCCGGCGCTGGCTCGCTGCAGGTAGTACTCGGCAACGTACGGGAAAGGAATTCCGTCTGGCGTAGCGCGATTTCGGGTCATGGGCGCCAGAGCAATACGGTTTGGGAGGTAGAGTGCACCCAGGTTTACGGGTGAAAACAGATTCTCGTAATTCATTTTTATACTTCCTCGAACGGGTGGGTTCTGCTCTCTAGAGCAGTTGCGTTAAGACTGGATTAATACAAACCGTGGCGTTGTCGCGTAGTTAACTACAATCCATAGGCTTACTACGATCGAATATGCCCTTCTGTTATTACAATCTCGTAATGCACAGTTAATGATCGCAACGTAGAATACGTCTGTTCCGCAAAGATAGTTTAAAGAAAACGAGATAGATTGAACTAACGTGACCGGGCTGAACGGTAAAGGGCCATGCATCTTTGTTGCTGCATGGCCCTCATTTTTATTGTTTACGAGCAATCGTGATGAACTTGTCCGTTTGCACATGCCTTAAGGTCTGCTTCTTGCCGTCTGGCCACACGATCTCAATATCAATGTGCCCTCTAGCAGCGCCAAGACCGAAGTGCAGCGTCAGGTCGTTCTGATTTCCTTCGCCAGTGCCAGCCTCAACCTGCCGCGTAATAATCTTGTCCTTGAGCTTTATTCTCACCTGCGCTCCAATTGCAGACCGATTAACATGGGTCCCGTCACCCTGGAGGCGCAGTTCAAGCCAGTGGTAGCCATTGGAGCATTGATTAATGAATAGCTTGCCGCCGGCGACGAGATCGAGATGGCCATCGTGCTTAAAGTCTGCCCAGGCCGCCTGATAGGTTGGGGGAAGATTCGCGACGTTGGAGAGAGCCGTCACATCCACAAATCGGAACATGCCTTCATTGCGATACAGAACCGGGAAGTTTGGCTTGCTGAAGGATGCAACGCCGTATACCGTAGTGAAAAAGAGGTCGAGATAGCCGTCATTGTCATAATCGCCGGCGGCTGGCGAGGCGTAAGACTCCTGGTAGAAGACGCCGCAGGTGCCAAGATCGGCGAACTGATAATCTTCGTGCGGCCCAACATTGCGCAAGAAACGGCTCTTGGGCTGATCTCCTCGGCTATCGACGTGTGCAAAATTCCCAGCAAAGAGATCAAACTCGCCGTCGCTGTCGAAATCTCCCCAACAGGCTCCTATCGAGTGCCCGCCATCGAATCCGGGAGAGGTCGCAACGACGTTAAATTCGGCAGCACGATCAATGAACTTGCCGGCTGCATCGCTCATGATGAGCTGGTTTGGCTGCAGTCTGTAGTTGGAAACGTACACGCTCAATCGGCCAGAGCGATTAAAATCGCAGGCAGTAACGCCTCGTGTGCGGTAGGCGCTGCTGGTCCATGCCAGATGGAAGCCTTTACCTGCATCGTTCATCAGGATAAAGCTGGGGTAGGTGATATCGCGATCCCAGTCTTCATAACCTCCTATATAGAGATCAACGAAGCCATCGTTATTGAAATCTCCCCAGCATGCGCCCCGTGATACCGTTGGTGGCAATTTAGGCAGTGGTACTTCAGTAAAACTCTTGCCGCCGTTGTTATGGTAGAGTTTCATTTGCGAGCAGGAGAAAATGTCGACAAAGCCGTCGTTGTCAAAATCGGCGGCGACCACGCTACCAAACCCCTCAGCAATCTTCGTAAAGCCTTTGCCCTGGTTGTTGCGCCAAACAACGCCGCCAACGATCAGGTCAGTCCAACCATCATTATCGATATCCACACAGCACGCCGCATCGGCGCTGATCGCAAGGCCCATCTCAGCAGTGCCGTCACGGAACGTTGTTGGCGGAGGCTTTGGAGTTTGCGCCCGAGACTTTCCTACAATCAGCAGAAAGAGCAATGCAAAGACTAGTACATTCTTGAGAGTGTTCATCTACGATTTATATTCCTGGCTCAATTCGTTTCAGTCCTCTGAAGTTAATAGACACCAATCCTCGCTTGCTTGTGGCAAAGCATTACCCGGCTGCGACGAAGATTCATCATGTCGCCGCACTGGCAGCGCCATGTTTGTAGAATTAGCTAACAATAGGTTCGTGGAGTCGCATTCATGATCAAGCATAAACTCATCTGGATCGCAGCCGTTCTCGCCATACTATTACCAACAATTGCCGGCGCTCAGCCAGATCCCAACAAAGCTCAGCGGCAGGCACATATTACTGCCACCTACCTCGCGCACCCGCCGGCCATCGATGGCGCCTTTCGGGATAGCGACTGGGACTGCACCAAACTCCTCGGGCTCGTCTCTCAGCGCAACGGCAACCATCTTGAACAACGACCGGCCGAATACTGGGTGGGATACGACAACCACAATCTCTACCTTGCGATACGAACGGCCGTGCACCCTCAGCGCGGAGCCATTGCCGAACATCAGCCGATGCCGGGCGATGCAGACGTCCCAGACCTCGTAATGGACGATTCCATAGAGCTCTGGTTTGCTCCCGCGATGCTTCCAGGCCCGGGCGGTGTGCTTTCCACGCCCAATCTGTACCAGATCCTCATTAACTCCAACGGTGCGATTAGCGACATGATGCACGATATCGCGCACGATGCTTACCGTACCGGATGGCGAGTGAAGATGAAACAGGCTCACTCTATCGAAAACGGTATTTGGACCGCCGAACTTGCGATCGACCTCTCGTCATTCACTAATTGCGATATTCACCAACTGTGGGGTTTTCGCGTTGTTCGCAACTTCAAATACCCGTGGGATCAGGCGCGGACCGGCATCAACGTTCAAGCGTTCGATGACCCAACGACGATGCCTCAGCTAACCTTTGGCGCTACCGCACCGGTGGTGCAGCAGACCGCGATTTGGAATGCAAACCGCACGGCCGTTGATCTTGGCATTTCCGTCAAGAACAGCGCATCTCGCTCTGAGAGTTATCGCGTCTCTCTCGAGAGCAACCCCGTGTCCCAGCCAAGATACGGATCTGTTGAGAATGTTACGCTTGAGCCCGGTGGAAAGCGGGAGCTTCATTACACGGTCGGGGCCACTGATCCTACAAAGTATGAGGCCGTCTCCCATCTGCAGGTCTCCTCACAGGATGGCTCGCGCAACTACTTCGAGCGCGAGTTTATGTGGGAGATGCAGCCATCGCAGCCGATCTGGGAGCCAGCGCCGTCCAAAAGCGCAGAAACCGTGTCTGTACTCATCTCTCATCTGCCGTCGCAGAAAAAGCTCACTATTCGCGGATCCTACGCTCAGCTTCAGGGCCACGAAAAGGTGAGTAAGATCGCATTGCTCGTGCAGAATGCCAATGGAAAGACGGTACTCAGGTCGACCGTAGTAAAACCTGTAGCAAACACCGCCTTTGAGGCGTCTATAGAACTGCCAGATGGCATGAACGGCGAGTATGTTATTCTATCGACGCTGCAAGATGCGGATGGACACACACTCGCTGTTGTAAAGACCCCCTTTGAGCGTGACCGATTCGAATGGGAGAACAACAAGATTGGAATCACCGATCGTGTTGTTCCGCCATTCACACCCCTCAAGGTCAACGCTGCGCTGAAGTCCGTCTCAAGTGTCCTCAAGGAGCACAACCTTACCGATACCGGGTTGTGGAAGCAGGTCGCTGCGGATGGGCAGAACATTCTGGCCGCGCCGATGCGCTACGTGCTCACGGCAAAAGGGCATGAATTGCAGATTAAGCAGGGGACGTTCGCATTCGACACTATCAAGCCGGGCACAGTATCCGCGACTGGAAGCTTTACCGCCGGGCAGGTAACCGCAAAGTTCAAGATCGAATTCGAATGCGATGGCATGATGAAGACCACGCTCGATCTGAAGCAGCATGGCGCCGAACCTCTGGATAGTTTCGAACTTCAGATACCCCTCAAACCGAGTGTCGCGACCTTAATGCACGAGGTTACGGACGACATCCGGATTAACTACGGCGGGGAGATTGACGCGGGGCAAGGGGTCGTCTGGGAGAGCAAGAACGCCTCTCGCAACCGACTCTTGGGCACCTTCGTTCCCTACATCTGGTTTGGAAACGAGTATCGCGGCATCTGCTGGTTTGCGGAAAACGATAAGGGATGGATACTGGATGATAAGCGGTCCGCGCTTACGTTAGAGCGTACGCATGATGCTGTGACGTTGCGAGTGAAGTTTATAAACAAGCCCGGCAGTTTTGCCTGCGATACCCGAATCGTCTACGGTCTGCTCGCCACTCCTGTGCGGCCAATGCCTAAGAATCCGGAATGGGAGAACTTCTGCGCCAACACCGGTGATTATGGTTACAAGTGCAGGATCATGGGAGCCAGCCCGTACTGGGATGGCGATTTCTACGCAAACTTCCCTCGGAATCGCGATTTTACGGTGGTCCGCAAGATCGCTGAGGCCAGTAAGACCGGCAAATCGGACAATACGTTCTTCGAGAACCTCGTTAAAACCTGGAGCGACAAGACGCATGACATGGACTTTGCCACCAACAAAGCGCATATCATGGCGGGTGGCAACGCCGGTCATTATGATGCGGTGATGCCCTACACGAACCTGCGGGGAGATGTGACGTTCATTCCCGAATGGCGGACGTTTCAGGATGAGTGGTCGATCAGCTATATGAACAAGCGGGTTACCGACAAAGACCGGCAGGTCGGCAGCACAGATTTTGCCATTACGCCAGTCAAATCCCGTCAGGACTTCCTACTCTACTACTACAAACAGTTTCTGCAGAACGGATTCGATGGCATCTACTGGGATAACATTTTCCTGGAGCCCTGTTATAATCCGATGCTGGGTCCAGCCTACACTCGATCTGACGGAACGGTTCAGCCCTTCGTCGACATCTTCCGAAGCCGTGAGCTCACAAAGCGGATGATGACGCTCGCATGGGAGATGGGCAAGCCAAACCTGAATATGGCGCATATGACCAATGCGAACCTGATCCCAATCTTCAGCTTCGTGGGCTCCATGCTCGGCTGGGAGTGGAGATACGGCGTTACCGATTTCCAGGATCGTTTTACTCCGGGATACATCCGCGCGGTTAACTTGCCGTTCAACAACGGCTCGATTCCGGTACAACTTCCAGGCATTCGCGGCAGCAGCGATCCCGCGATTAATGCCTGGTGCGAACGCACGCAGACCGGCTGCACGCTGGTCCACCAGCTAAACGTATGGGAGCAGGGGGATCTGCAACAGAGGATCCGCAAGACGCTCGCGGGTTTCGGAGTGGGGACCGACAAGGTCAGGACATTCCGGTACTGGGACGAGAAGCCGGTACTCAAAGCATCTGAAGATACACTCAAGTGGATCGCCTATTCCCGAGGCGGTAAAGCATACATCCTTGTATGCGATTACGGCAACGGCGGCAACCGCGAAATCAAGCTCGACCTAACCAGGCTCGGCCTCAAACCTGGTGTAACCGCAAAGAACTGGGAAACCGGCGAAGCGATGAACCTAACAGGCGCCAGCCTGAGCTTCTCGCTTAAGAAACACGACTTCCGCGTAATCGCGGTGGAGTAGGGGGCCTTCCGGCATTTTGATAGGAGCCTCAAGCGACCGAGAAATCCGGCAGTTACCGCCGGACCGTTTTAGTCCTTTTCCGTTAGTGTTTAGTGAACGATCACATGTGTAGGCTTGCGAAGCGTGCCGCGTACGACCTGGAGCCCGCGTGTCCTAACGCGGATGTCTTTGTCGTTGGTTGATTTACTCTTCGGCAAGAGCTAGCGCGCAGTGATCGTGGTTTCGCGGGGCTCCGCGAGGTTGATGTGTTTGTTTTTTCGTCGGTTGGCGTACGCTTCGAAGGAAGCTATTGCTCCGTGATAGTGGTTTTGCAAGAGCTTTCCGGTTCTAATGTCGTTCTTTCGTCCTTTGCTGTACCCGTAGTATAGAACGCTCCCACCGTAAGAGATTCAAGGGGCGCTGCCCCTTGGACCCCGCAAAAGAGGGCTCGCGCCGCCCTCCTTTGATCCTCCCGCGATTTGAAAAATGGCCTCAACACGGACCATCTCCACGCCTATTTAAGTGGGGTTTGTATTTGACGGGCCATAATCGGCGTGTCGACGGTGCCCCGGTGTTTCGGCTTTGCGTTCTCTGAGAGTATCTGCCCGGCCGGATTGGAAGGTTGTGTTGGAGATGGCGGCTTGTCTGGGTTTATGGGCACCTGTCTACCGGTAGGCGATGGATCTGTAGGGGCGATGCGGTAGATTGTGTACCGCAAACAGTCGAGATTGGCTGAGCCGCGTCCCCCTTCGAATTTGCACGCCGCTAAGATCCGGCTGACGATGCATCCAGCTTGCCTCTTTCCCTGTTGAATCCTTGACCCTTCGC
>CAIXIX010000408.1 GCA_903919615.1 uncultured Chthonomonas sp. | reverse complement strand
TTCGATGTCCATGCCGCCTTTTGCGCTAACAATCAGGACATCACGCTGAGAGTCTCTATCGGGAACGATACCGAGATAGTATTCCTGCACGATATTGATGGGCTCTTCGATGAGGACGGTTTCAACAACGAGGCCGGTCGGCACCTGATGCGTCTTCAATAACATGCCAAGGATTTCGCCAGCGATTTTTTCTGCATCGTCGGGTGATTGCGCCACCTTTATTCCGCCTGCTTTGCCGCGGCCACCGGAATGAACCTGTGCCTTAACAACCCCTTTGCCGCCTAGCGCCTCAACCGCAGCTCGCGCCTGTTCAGGGGTTGTGGCTATACCGCCATTAGCGGGCACAGCTACGCCATACCGGGCAAGAAGCTGTTTCGCCTGGTACTCATGGATTTTCACTATATCTACTCCTTAAGGATCTTGGATTGCTCAAAGCGAATGTAATTGGCGACAGGCATGGTAGCACAGAATAATTACAGAATCGCCGACCATCTTTAACGTATACCATTCTACCGCATAGGTCGATTTGTGAACATACGATCCTTAAACGACTGGCTTTCAAAACAAGTGTTCCGTGCATTCAAAGGCATGATAAATTTCTACACGCCAATCACTTCTGCTGTAACATTTTGACAACAGTTGCTGTCTACTGGTGTGGCGCTTGGTTACATGCTGCTGATGACAGACATTTGACCTTTTAAGCAGCGATTGTGTTTGACAGTTAAGGTGCACTTGTGGTACCCTAGCGTTTCGTGTGTAATGATAGGAGGGTTCTCCATGAAAGAAATTCAGCACGCCACTAAGCGAACCACCCACATCGTTGATATCCCTAACCTCGTTGAACTCCAACTCAACTCTTACCGCTGGTTTCTAGAAGAAGGTCTCCAGGAACTCTTTGAGAGTTTTTCCCCAATTTACGATTTTACTGGTAATACTTCCATCTCCCTAACCGGTTTTACACTTGGCGAACCCAAGTACTCGGTGGAAGAGTGCCGTGACCGTGATATGACCTTTGAGTCGCCGATTAAAGCGAAAGTCCTTCTGAACCAGGCAAACAAAGAGCAGATTGAGAGTGAGGTTTATCTCGGCGATCTGCCTTTGATGACAGATAAAGGTACGTTTATTGTTAACGGTGCGGAACGCGTAGTTGTGTCGCAGCTGGCGCGTTCACCAGGTGTCTATTTTAAGGACAACCTGGACTTCTCGGGACGCGTTCTCTTTTACGCGACAATCATCCCGCAGGAAGGCGCGTGGGTTGATGTTGAGACTGACGCAAACAACCTCGTAACCGTTAGAATTGGCCAGACGCGCAAATTTCCGCTAACGACTCTGTTGCGAGCGCTGGATGCATTTCCGCAGGCACTGCCGCCGCTCGAGATGACCATCCACGATGTTCTAGAGCGTTTCTGGATTTACAAGAATGTAGACGGAACAGCAGAGCCCGGTAAGTTCGCACCTGTATTTGTGGAGAAAGATTTCTTCCTTGCACTGCGCTTCGCGGAGCCAGTTGTCTTTAAGAAGACCGGCGAAGTGCTTGCCGAAGCCGATGACGTTGCGACCGAAGCAGTTCTACGCGCGCTCGCCGAGCGAATGGGATCGAATCACCACGTAAAGCTCTACACGCGTACTAAGTCTACTGAAGACATCCTATCGTTGTTTTCCACACGGGTCGAGCTTAGCAATCCCACGGCAGAACAGCTGTTCCACAAGCGCCCGGTCAACGACGTGGTCGACGACAAAGGCAAGGTGCTTGTTCGCGGTTTCCATCTAATCAGCGACAAGACGACAGCAAATGCCGTTGCCAAGCTGAAATTGCCGACTCTCGAAGTGCTGGCGGTTAACAAGTACGTTGAGGCAACTGTCGAACACGATTCTGCGGCAGATGCCGAGTCTGCTTTGTTAACAATTTACAAGCAGATTCGCCCTGGAGATCCCGCAACAGCCGATTCGGCGAAGAACTTAGTCCAGAGCATCTTTTACGATGCGCGTCGTTACGACATGGCTAAGGTTGGCCGATATAAGATGAACAAGAAGCTAGGATCCTCGCTTCCGCTCGTTGCGAGAACGCTGACGAAAGAAGACCTGGTTTCTATCCTTCGGTACATCATCAACCTGAACGCGGGTGAAGGTAAAGATCAGTCTGGAGCGGTAGTTAATTCCGTCTCCACAGACGACATCGACCACCTTGAAAACAAGCGTGTGCGCAGCGTTGGTGAGCTGCTCTCCTCGCAGTTGCGCATGGGCTTCCTCCGTATGGAGAAGGTCGCAAAAGAGCGTATGACGAGTTTGGATAATGACAACATTATCCCGCAGGTTATCCTTAGCGTTAAGCCCATCTCTGCAAGTATCAAGAGCTTCTTTGGCTCATCCCAGCTCAGCCAGTTTATGGATCAGACCAATCCTCTGGCGGAGCTAACGGCAAAAAGAAGGCTTTCTGCACTTGGTCCTGGCGGTCTCTCTAGGCAGAGCGCCAAACTCGAAGTCCGCGACGTTCACGAAAGCCACTATGGCCGCATCTGCCCTATCGAAACTCCTGAAGGACCCAACATCGGTCTGATCGGGTCGATGGCTGTGTATGCAAGAATCGACGACTACGGATTCCTTGAGACGCCGTATCGCCGTGTAAAAGATGGTGTGGTTTCAGATCACATCGACTGGATGACGGCCGACATTGATCACCGGTACTTCATTGCGCCTGCAAACCTGAAGCTAGACGAAAACAACAAGTTCGTCGGTGCAGAGGTACAGGTACGCCACGAGGGCTCGTACCCGGTTGTCAAGCCGACGCGCGTGCAGTATATGGATATTGCGCCTGTTCAGTTGATCTCGATTGCAACGGCGATGATCCCGTTCATCGAAAACGACGAAGCAACTCGTGCCCTTATGGGCGCAAACATGCAGCGACAATCCGTTCCAACGCTCAGGCCGGATGCACCGCTTGTTAAAACAGGTATGGAGCGCCGTACGGCGCGCGACTCCGGCGCCGTAATCGTTGCACGCAGAAGCGGTGTGGTAACGCGCGTTACTGCCCAGCAGGTAGATGTTACTACTGCTGATGGCCGTATCGACAGCTATCGCCTCATCAATCTGCTGCGGTCCAATAACTCAACGTGTATTACTCAGCGTCCAATTGTCAACAAGGGTCAGCGTGTACGGCAGGGTCAGGTTTTGACGGACGGCCCCTGTACGGACCTTGGCGAATTGGCTCTTGGCCAGAATGTGCTTGTTGCGTTTATGCCCTGGGGCGGATACAACTACGAAGATGCCATTCTGCTCTCTGAGCGCCTCGTTAAGGATGACGTATTTACCTCTATCCATATCGAAGAGTTCGATAAGGAAGCTCGGGACACCAAGCTAGGCCCAGAAGAGATCACTCGCGACATCCCAAATGTTGGTGAGGATATGCTGAAGGACCTCGACGAGGATGGAATTATCCGAATTGGCGCTGAAGTTCGCCCGGAAGACATCCTCGTTGGCGAAGTCGCCCCCAAGGGGCAGGGTGAACTCACCGCAGAAGAGCGACTTATTATCGCCATCTTTGGAAAGAAAGCAGAAGAGACTCGAGACGTTTCGCTTCGCGTTCCACACGGCAACGGTGGTCGAGTAGTCGACGTCAAGGTCTTTAGCCGCTTTAAGTACCAGGGATCACGAGATAAGCGGATCTATAATTACTGCAAGCGTCCGGATGCCATGATGAAGGACTCGGAAGATGGCGAGCTGTTGAGGCTCCCAGCAGATGAGTTGAACGCTGGTATCAATATGCTGGTTCGTGTCTATATCGCCCAGAAGAGAAAGATCATGGAAGGCGATAAGATGGCGGGCCGCCATGGAAACAAGGGAGTTATCAGTAAGATCCTTCCTGCAGAAGACATGCCGTTCCTGCCGGACGGTACGCCTGTTGATATCGTTCTGAACCCACTCGGCGTTCCTTCTCGTATGAATATCGGACAGATCCTTGAAACTCACCTTGGATATGTCGGCCGACACCTGAACTGTACATTCGTAAACCCTGCCTTCGAAGGTTCAACCGAATCCGAGATCGTCAGTGAAATGCAGAGGCTCGGCACCCACTTCCGACGGCGGGTACTTGAGAATTACGTCAACAGCGAGCTCGAACTCGGCCTGCAGTTCAAGGATACGCAGACTCCCGAGGAGATGCTTAGCGAAATTGAGCATGCCCTTAGTGGGTTTGATGCGGAGCGACTGGAAGAGATTAGCAGAATCGTAGCTGCACCGCCAGTTATATCTCCTGCAGCTCGTGAGATTGCAGCGGGAACGGGAGACGGTGGCGATCTTACGCCCTCCATCGATCCAGAGTCGCTTGTAGTTTTTGCCGAAGCGTACGATAAATCCCTGATCTTAGAGAAGATCAAGGAAAACGCATGGGCAAGATCTGGATACAACCCTGACACAGGCAAAACGATCATTCGCGATGGTCTGACGGGCGAAACGTTCAACATGCCGGTTACGGTTGGCGTAATCTACATGCTGAAACTCGCCCACCTGGTTGACGATAAGATCCACGCACGTTCAACTGGGCCATACTCGCTGGTTACACAGCAGCCGCTCGGCGGTAAGGCTCAGTTCGGAGGACAGAGATTTGGTGAGATGGAAGTGTGGGCGCTGGAAGCCTATGGCGCAGCGTACATGCTTCAAGAAATTCTGACTATCAAGTCCGACGACGTTCTCGGACGTGTAAAAACCTACGAAAGCATCGTCAAGGGCGACAACATCCTTGAACCGGGAGTGCCGGAATCGTTCAAGATCCTGGTTAACGAGCTGCAGAGCCTTGGTCTCAAGGTAACTGTTCTCGACGAACAGGATAAAGAGATCGATCTGCGCGACCGCGACGATGATATCGATCCGAACGAAGATCCTGTGAAGGCCGCAGCCAGAAGACGTCAACGGTCGATGCGCCTTGAGCCGGAAGACGACAGAATCATTTAGGCATTCGCTGGAGGAATAAGAAGCAATGGCTGACGCCAGTACCTTTTCTAAAATAAGAATTGGAATCGCCTCGCCTGATGAGATTCGATCGTGGTCTTACGGTGAAGTTAAGAAGCCTGAGACAATCAACTATCGAACCTTCAAGCCCGAGCGCGACGGCCTGTTTTGCGAGCGCATTTTCGGCCCGGTTAAGGATTGGGAGTGCCACTGCGGTCGTTACAAGAAGGTGAAGTTCAAAGGCATCATCTGCGAGCGCTGCGGTGTTGAAGTTACTCGAAGCAAAGTTCGCCGCGAACGAATGGGCCATATCGAACTTGCAGCGCCTGTGTGCCACATCTGGTACCTGAAGGGGGTTCCAAGCCCGCTGGCATTGGTCCTTGATATTAGTCCCCGCCCGCTGGAGAAGGTTCTTTACTTCGCGTCGTACATTGTTACGGCGGTTGACAGAGGGCGAATCAACTCGGACCTTTCTGATATCCGCTCTGCGGTAACGGAAGAGACTGAGGCGATACTTGCCGAAAAGGCAGGAATCGCAGATCGGCTGACTCGAGAATTCAATAAAGAGGTTAAGGATCATCAGGCAGCGGCTGAGTTAGCACGTAGCAATGCTGAGGCAGCATCTGCACTGGCCCTGGAAGCTCCGAAAGCGGCTTCACTGTCGGAAGAAGACGACGAATTCGACCTCATGGAAGAGGAAGAACCAATCGAGTTCTGGACCGAAGAGGATATCGATAAGAAGCAGGGCTACCTGATCGAGCGCATCAAGCAGGAAGAAAAAGACTGCGTAGAGCGCATCGAAGAGCTTGCTGCCTCGTTGACCCTCATGGAGAAGATTGAGAAGCGCCAGCTGATTACCGAAGATCAGTTCCGCGCTATCGAGCGGCTCATCGAGGTTCTCGATCGCCGAATTGGCGGCGACTGGGACGATGTTATCAAGGCTGGCCTTGGTGGCGCAGCGATCAAAGAGCTGCTGCTTGAGGTCGATCTTGACCGACTGTCTCGCGAACTCCGCAACGAGGTGGCGAACACTCAAGGTCCGAAGAAGATTAGAGCCATCAAACGGCTTGAGATCAGCGAAGCGTTCTTGTCTTCGAAGGCTCGCCCGGACTGGATGATTATGGACGCAGTTCCGGTTATATCACCTGAACTTCGCCCAATGGTCCAGCTTGACGGTGGCAGATTCGCTACCTCTGACCTAAACGATCTCTATCGCAGAATCATCAACCGAAACAACCGCCTGAAGAAGATCACGGAGATCCGGGCGCCAGAATCGATTGTAAACCACGAGAAGCGACTGTTGCAGGAAGCTGTTGACGCACTTATCGATAACGGACGACGTACAAGGCCTGTTGTTGGAAGCAATAACCGTGCCCTCAAGTCTCTTTCCGATATGCTCAAGGGTAAGGAAGGCCGCTTCCGAAAGAACCTCCTCGGTAAGCGCGTAGACTACTCAGGACGTTCTGTAATCGTCGTTGGCCCACACCTTAAGCTGCATCAGTGCGGCCTGCCAAAAGAGATGGCGCTTGAACTCTTTAAGCCCTTCGTTATGAAGACGCTTGTTGAGCGCGGGTACACTGGCAATATTAAGACCGCAAAGCGGATGATCGATAAGATGCGCCCAGAGGTCTGGGATGCCTTGGAAGAGGTTATTCGTGAGCACCCGGTTCTTCTAAACCGCGCCCCTACCCTGCACAGGCTTGGTATCCAGGCGTTTGAACCGGTGCTTGTAGACGGAAAAGCGATCCAGGTGCACCCGCTTGTTTGCCACGCCTTTAATGCAGACTTCGATGGCGACCAGATGGCAGTTCACGTACCGCTCTCGGCCTACGCTCAGGCTGAAGCGCGTATCTTGATGCTTAGCTCACACAATCTGTTCAGCCCTGCACACGGCGGACCGATTGTTGCGCCGGTTCAGGACATCGTACTTGGTTCCTACTACCTTACGATGCAGACCGAAGGTGTCGATCCGCGGGATTACGTGTTCGGCTCGGCAAACGAGGCGATGCTTGCGTATGACACAGATCACATCCACCTGCACGAACCAATTCGAGTTCGCCTGCCGTACAGGGAGAATCGAGACGTAGACACAGCCCGACGCCCGAAAATCGTCGGTGATAAAGATCAGGCAACTGGCAAGATCGAACTCAAGACCTGTACGACTGTTGGTCGATTGATCTTCAATCAGATACTGCCGGAGCGCCTCAAGTACACGGATAAGTACTTGCTCAAGACCCTCACGAAGAAGGCAGTAGGCGAAGTAGTATCGGACGTCTATGAAACTCACGGCAAAGAGTGGTGTATCAACTTCCTAGACGACTTGAAAGCAATTGGCTTCAAGTTTGCCATGAAGGCCGGCATCACGATCGCCATGACGGATATGGACATTCCGGGTAAGCGCGACGCGATCATCCACGAAGCGGAAGAGCTGGTTCGAAAGACCAACCAGCAGTACAACCGCGGCGTGCTCACACCTGCCGAACGTAAGAGTAAGGTTCTCCAGCTCTGGATCGATGCCGCAGACAAGGTTGCAGACGCCATCATGAATGGCATCAGCCAGTACAACCCGATCTACATCATCACTGATTCTGGAGCACGCGGATCCAAGAAGCAGCTAACCCAGCTTTCTGGCATGCGCGGCCTGATGACCAACCCGTTCGGAGGACTGATCGAAGACCTTCCGATTAAGTCGAACTTCCATGAGGGCCTGACTGTCCTTGAGTTCTTTGTCTCCACACACGGAGCCCGAAAAGGAATGGCAGACACCGCGCTCCGAACCGCAGACGCCGGGTACCTTACCCGACGCCTCGTGGACGTCGCGCAGGATGTTATCGTCAGGGATACCGACTGTATCGAACCAGGAATGCCGATCCCAGGCATTACCCTGCAGGAGATTCTTGAAGGTGGAGAAGTCCTCGAGCCGCTCAGCGAGCGCGTTAAGGGACGCTATTCAACCGAAGACATCTTCAACCCAATTACCGGTGAGCTACTTGCTCCGGCGAATACCGACATCTCAGATCCCGTAGCACGAGATCTGGATCAGTTCCGGATCGCTGCGGACGACCTGGTCGCTCTTAAAGAGAACAGTGAC
This sequence comes from uncultured Chthonomonas sp., assembly GCA_903919615.1. Taxonomy (GTDB): domain Bacteria; phylum Armatimonadota; class Chthonomonadetes; order Chthonomonadales; family Chthonomonadaceae; genus CAIXIX01. Next base: position 1,709 of record CAIXIX010000408.1, on the reverse strand, counting down.
GGCACTTACGCTGCAACTGATGTTGTGAAGAAGCGAAAAGGCGAAGCAATGACGGTTGCGGAGGCAACTGCCCTTCTGAACAGCAATGTTCGGCGAGCAGGGTCCTTCAAGCGCGACAAACGTGCCGAAAGCTTGTACGACATCACAACTTCGATGCGCATAACGGTACGCTCAGTACTAACCTGCGAATTGAGACAGGGCGTCTGTGCGAAGTGCTACGGCCGTGATCTTGCGACGGGCCGACTGGTTGACATCGGCGTTGCCACGGGCATCATTGCTGCACAGTCCATCGGTGAACCTGGAACTCAGCTTACGATGCGTACCTTCCATACGGGAGGTGTCGCTGGAAAGTACCTTACCAGCGTTGCAAACGTTAAGCAGAAGCGACAGATCAACCTACGCGAACTTCATGACGATATCAAAAAAGGTATCGTAAACCTTGAAGAAGCGGAAGGCTCCGAGCGAGAGAGAGTACGCTCCATTCAGAGCGTGCTGAAGGTTCTTGAAGATCAGGTTAGTGGTCTTTTGCGCGTCGTTGAACTGTTCGAGGCACGCAAGCCAAAGGGACAGGCGATCGTAACAGAGCACTCTGGCCGCGTTGCGGACATCGAGAACAAGGGTCTTAGGAACGTTGTTATTCACACGAGCCAGGACCTGAACGATGCGCTCGCGCATCAGGGCCTCGGAACAGATGCGGTTTCTGCCGAAGACATCATCGATGACGGCGGTGAAACAATCGTCAAATCCGGTGAGCAGATTAGCGACAGAGCTCTCAGGAAGATCGTTGGCCTTGGCCGAAAGAGCGTTCTGATACGCAAAGTGCACATGGTTCCCTACCGCGGAGATCTCGAAGTGGAAAAGGGCCAGGACGTGCATCCTGGCGACCGCCTTACAGAAGGTCCGTTGGATCCGCAGAAGGTTCTTGAACTTCAGGGAACACTTGGTGTTCAGGACTACCTGGTACGCGAAGTTCAGAGCGTCTACAAGAGTGTCGGTCAGGATATCAATGACAAGCACGTCGAAGTCATTGTCAGGCAAATGCTCCGGAAACGCAAAGTTCGTAACCCAGGTGACAGCCGGTTCTTACCGGGCCAGATCGTCGACAAGTTTGTCTTTGAAGACGAAAATGCCCGCGTTGCAAGGCTTAACCCGCCCGGTGTTCAGGCGAACGCCGACTGGGTACTTCTCGGTATCACCGAAGCATCGCTTGCAACCGAATCGTTCCTGTCCGCTGCTTCGTTCCAGAAGACAACACGAGTTCTCACGGAAGCCGCTGTACGCGGTAAGAAGGACGAACTTGTGGGTCTGAAAGAGAACGTTATCATCGGGCGACTGATACCCGCTGGAACGGGCCTGCCATCCTACCGAAGCCTGGAACTGGCAACGCCAGATGGAGCACCGTTAATCGTAGAGCCACCGCGCCGCGAGGATATTCCGCGTGGTCCGTTGCTGGATGACGAGGATGACGATATTCCGCTGCTTGGCAGGACTCCGGGACGACCAGATCCCCTGCCCATGGACGGCTTCCAGGAAGTGGATGAGATGTCTACCATTGGTGCCGACGAGCCGGCTGAGGCGGATGACGGCAACATTTCGATGCACGACATCTTCGCAAAGCTAGGAAATCTAGCATCTGAGTCGCTAAATCTGGACGAAGAGTAACCCCATCGTTACTTTCGCCCTGTAAGATTGATCAGGCTCATCGCCGA
>CAIXIX010000407.1 GCA_903919615.1 uncultured Chthonomonas sp. | reverse complement strand
CCGGTAATTTTCGGATACGGGTTGGCCGAATATTTACTTCCGGGGGAGAGTATGATGTTGAAATACCATACAAAAGGCTGAAACCCTATCTGAAAACGGACGCACCAATTCTCACAGATGATGCGGCGAAATGATTAAACTTGGTATTGGGCTTCTTTTATATCTAGGCCCACAAGCAAAATCTAAATTTGTGCATGCGAATAGCGGCTTGCGACCCATAGCAGACCTACATGATAATGTGGCTTACTGATCGATGTAGTAGTTAAGCCCCACTAGGCTCCGCATCGCGGCAACCCTCCAAGACCTCGTTTTCAAATTGCTCATCGAATCGCTTGAAGATTTTTCACACTATGACCATAATCAGGGCCAAAGAGGCGATTTAGCCAATTGAATTTCCACTATTCTTGTCTGACTTAACAAAAACTGGTTGTTTCGGGGACATTTTACGATGGCGAAGATTTACATATCCTCGACGTACAACGACCTAAAAGAATATCGTGAGGCTGTTTACCGCACACTGCGCAAGATGCGTCACGATGTCATTGCTATGGAAGATTATGTTGCCACAGATCAACGTCCGATAGACAAATGCCTCAACGATGTCGAGGGATGTGAGCTATACGTAGGTATCTTCGCGTGGCGATATGGCTATGTACCTCAAAAAGATAACCCTGAGGGGCACTCCATTACCGAACTTGAGTATCGTAAGGCCGAGGAAACTGGCATCACACAGTTGATCTTTGTGCTTAACGAACAGACCCCTTGGTTACTCGGTCTCTCGGACTCTCACACAGGCGAAGGAGAGAATGGAAAGCAAATTAATGTCTTACGAAAAAAGCTATGCGAAGAGGAAACGGCCAGTTTCTTCAGAACCCCGGATGAACTGGCAAGTTTAGTCAGTTCATCAGTGGCTAATTGGGAACGGGAACAACTTCCACCCCAATCATCATCAGCACAACCGACGGACTCGGATACCGCAACTGGCCTTCCACAACCGAGGGAGATAACTCGACACGCATTAATCCTTTATGAAAGTATTGACCAGGAATTTGTTTTCCAATTGTCTGACCGCTTAAGACCTTTCGGACGAAGCCTTCTGCTTTCACCTCGAGCTTTATTTGCTAACGAACCTGAGGACTTTCAGGACTTGGATCGGGCTGTTTGCCAATGCCATACAGCCGTCATCATCATCTCGGACATTCTGCTCGCCCATCTGGCCGCCAGGCCAGAGCAAACCACGCTCATCCTCAACATCCTTCAGGCCCGCACCGGCTATGTCATCGCTTTGTGTAGGACTGCAAACGCTATTCAGTGTGCACAGGACTGGGGTATCCTACAGACGATTGATGCATCTGGTTGGGCTGGCCTTAACACGAACTCGGAGAACGACGTGGTTTCGAAGCTCGAACTGGCCATCGACACCTATTGTCCAGAAAGGCCGGGGCGCACGGTTGGGTTGCCTTTCGTTGTAGTAGCTATGCAACAAAATGAGGCTTTGGAACTCGCACATCAAGGTGAAACACTGATAAAACAACGGTTAGGAGACGACTCGGCAAAACAATTCCAGATACTAAGGAGCGCTCTCAACCTTGATTTGGTTACCGCAGCCAATCGTTATGGCGCAACCCGCGAAGCGTGGAAGCCCTTTATCAGCAAAGATCACACTGTGGGAGAATTGATAGAAAATGTCGTCCGGGAATTAAACGACACGTATTCCTCACGGCTCCGCGGCCGGGTCATCAAGGCGCAACACTACTCTTTTGATGCGCTGGTGCACAAGGAGAAATCGCTGCACCAACTCTATCGCGAACTGGCCCAATTTGGTTGCGTGATCTTGATTGATGAGCTCTCGATGTTCCACCCGACGGTACGTGAAGCATTCAACCTGTCCCCGCTGTTCAGGAGCAGCGAGCAAGCTGCCTTTGTTACCATATCGCCTTTCGATGCCGATAATTTGTCTCCCAACCAGGTACTGGAGGGAGAACTCAGAGAAAGACTTGCGGGCGCTTTTGACCGATTTATACAAGACTATGATCCCCAATGCGAGTTCGGCATCGGGAATGAACACCGCCTGAAACGCTGGCTACATAGCAGCCTTCCAGAAACACTTCTTTTGCTGCGTACCCCGCCACCGAGTCATCGAGCCCTTGAGGAATTTACAAGAGAGGTTGGAAAACAACCCCAGCACAGCTTTCCAGGTCTCATGGAAGGGGGAGCGTCATGATCTGCACTTTCTATTCTTACAAGGGCGGAGTAGGGCGATCCATGGCGCTCGCCAATGTGGCTGACATTCTGGCTCGCCGGGGTCAGCGGGTTTTGATGATTGACTTTGATCTGGAGGCACCGGGCTTGGAGCAGTTCTTCCAAATCAATCATCGCGGCATCCGCCGTCACCTGGGGCTCCTTGACCTACTGTTAAGCTACAAGTACTCCATGTCAGTGGCGGCAGCCGACAAGTCAGAGCGTAACTTTATGCACCTTAAAGAAAGTTTTATAGAGCCCGTGTACCACGATCTTTCAACAGGGGGCTGTTTGGACTTGATGCCAGCAGGCCAGCGCGAAGGTGTGGAGCAGCTTGCTCAGTATGCATACAATCTGAGAACATTCGATTGGCAGGACTTCTACTGCAATTGGGCTGGCGAAGCATTCTTCGAATGGCTGCGACGAGCGCTGGTTCCCAAACTTTATGATGTCGTCCTTGTAGATAGCAGGACCGGTGTCACAGAGATGGGCGGTGTCTGTGCTTATCAACTTGCCGACATTATCGTGATGTTCTGTGCGTCGAATCATCAGAACCTGGAAGGCACACACAGTTTGGTTGCGGACTTCTTTTCACCAGCAGTGCAAGCACGGCGCAGAAACCGTCCCTTGCAGGCACTAGTGGTTCCGGCTCGGGTCGAACAGCATGACGAGAATCTTTTGGCTGCTTTTCGCACCCGTTTCGAAGCAGCATTTGAGGAGTACACACCTAATCCAATGCGTCAGGCTGGTATGAAGTTCTGGAATCTGCAAATTCCCTACGAACCGAACTACGCCTTTGAAGAACAGGTTGTTACAGATATCACCCGTACTGGTGAACGACAGAAAGTGGCAATCGCCTTCCAGAGTCTTGCAGATGCGATCACCTGTCTAAGTGAACCCGACAGTACGCTCGCGAAGAAACATCCAGAGCCGATATCTCAAGTCATTAAGAATTCGCCTCCGATCCCCACGAACGAACCGAAGTATGATGTCACTAGTCAGTTCGCCCGATATGATGTTTTTCTTTCTCACAACCCCCTCGACAAACCGGCCGTTGAGCATATTGCACGTGCACTTGAAAAAGTTGGGATCAAGCCCTTTCTCGATATCTGGCATTTGGTTCCTGGCGAGCCGTGGCAACAGGCTATTGAAACAACTCTCAGCAACAGTTCTACGGTGGCGATCTTCTTCGGCCCTAAGGGATTATCCCCCTTGCAGAATCAAGAAATGCTGGCTGGATTCCAAGAGGAAGTCCGATCTCGACGAAATTTTCGCGTCATTCCTGTGTTGTTGCCGGGGAGAGTTCGCGGGAAACTAGACGAGCTACCATCCTGGCTTACTAATGTCAAGTGGATTGAATTCCAGGGCGGTCTGGATGACGAAAGAGCATTCCGTCAACTCATGGCAGCAATCAGGGGGATAGCACCACCCAGGCCCGTGCAGACGACCATCGAATATGGCAACCCTTACCCGGGCTTGCGCGCTTTCGAGGAGCAGGACACCCACTTCTTTTTTGGCCGGGATGCTTTCGTTGAATCTTTGCTCGAAGGATTGGCCGTGAGCCGTTTCCTGGCTGTGGTGGGGCCCTCGGGGAGCGGTAAAACCTCCCTGGTCAAAGCTGGTTTGCTGCCCAATATCCGTCGGGGCGCACTGACCGGCAGCGAGAATTGTCCCATCGTTGTATTCCGGCCGGATGCGCAACCATTAGCAAGGTTAGCGATAGCCCTGGCGGACCTGATCAATCCAAAGGCTGCGGCCGCTGAACAAGTCTCGGAGAGTCACCGGCTCGAAGACGGGCTAAGAACTGGCAATATCAAACTGGCAAAAGTTATCGAACTGATCATGGCGGATAAGCCAGCCTCTGGGCGTCAGCTACTAGTCATTGATCAGTTTGAGGAGCTGTTCAGTTTGGTCAACAACGAGAAAGAACGCCAGCTATTCATCGCGAACTTGATTGATGCGGCATCGATCACAGTGGGAAAGACCACTGTCGTAATCACTTTACGATCCGACTTCTTGAGTGAATGCGTGGCCTATCCAAACTTGGCCAAGGCGTTATCCGATCATATGATATTTCTCCCGCCGATGAGCTTTGAGGAGATGCGTCAGGCCATCGAGCATCCAGCTAGGGCCGCCGGGTCAGCTTTCGAGCCTGGATTGGCCGAACGCCTTCTACAAGACGCTCTCGGCGAGCCAGGGGCCTTGCCACTACTGCAATTTGTCTTATCTAAATTGTGGGAGTCACTAGATGGTGGTTTACTGACACATCGAGCCTACCAGGACCTCGGAGGCCTGCAAGGAGCATTGGACAGGCAAGCCGAAGCAATCTACGCATCTCTCAGACCCGCGTATCAATCAGCGGCTCGACGTATATTCACCCGATTAGTTCAGATGGGCGAAGGTGGAGAGGTTACTGGGAGGCGAGTCGCGTTCGCAGGTTTGCAGCCAATCGCGGGCAATCCCGAAGCCGTACCCGCTGTAGTAGGAAGGTTTACTGAGGCTAGATTGTTGGTTATCGATACCGACACTAACAACCGTGAAACATTGGCGCTGGCTCATGAGGCATTAATCCGAAGCTGGTCGCGTTTCCGACAGTGGATTGCCGAGGATCAATTGCAACTGATTATCCGTCAGCGTCTGTCCGAAGCAGCAACTAGATGGGATCAAGCCGGACACGACGACAGCTATCTATACCGGGGCGCGATGCTGGCTGGGATCGAGGAGTTTGCCGTGATGCATCGAGATGAGATGACTCTAAGCGAAGCAGAGTTTGTTCGAGCCAGTCGCGCTTATCAGCAGCAGGATCGAGCTCGTAGGCGGTTTCGAGACTTCGTATCGTATGCGTTTGGTATTGTAATCACTGTTGCAGTGTTCATCCTGCTGTACCTGATCTGGCCATCCCTTGTGCTATCAAATGCAATCAGTTTAGTCACTTCGGTTGTCGGCATAATCGCCGGATTGATTGGTGGACTTGTTCTAATCTGGGACATTCGTGGAAAAAAACATTACTCTCTGGAACAGAAGGGTCGTTAAACACTGCTTTTGCCAAAAAATTGCTTTTACAGGATTCGGGGCCTTGAAAGCAACCCCTTAGCGCTGGAATAGCCGAATCTTTTTTCGTCACGCCAGGAAACGGGCTCACGTTTGGTTAATCCATGGTTTTGTCCTCTTTTGGAAATGGGGCCTTGTTGACTTGCGTCTTATAAGGATCGGGGCGAGGCAAAATATCCACCTTGGATTAACGGGAAGAGCGTTGTTTATGAGTTGAAGCAATCAGGCTTGAGGGAATCCTATGGCACAGTCAATATTGATTACCGGGGCTAGCTCCGAAATCGGACGCGGCATTGCGCTTGAACTGGCAAGCGGCGGCGCGTCCATCGCGTTACACTGCAATCAAAACCTGCAAGCAATCACCGAACTGCAACCATTG
>CAIXIX010000406.1 GCA_903919615.1 uncultured Chthonomonas sp. | reverse complement strand
GCGTTGCGAAGCAACTAGGGCGTGGAGGAGGGACCCAAGCGGAAAGGGTAGGTTAGGTGAGGGTCCCGTCACGCACGCCGATAACAAATCACACATAAAACCCACGAAACAGGGCTATCATGGAGTGCCTCGATGGTTACCAAGGATATGATACATTGTTAGGTTCGGGGAGGGGGATTACGTCATTCCGCTTCGCCTTGTACCTAAAAATGGCATCCGAATTGCGAGCATAACCCTGCATTTTTGAGCGTGCCGAGCTCATGTAACGCTGTGAACCAGGATTAGATTTCGACATGAAATGTAACTCATTTGGCGAGGGAGCAATTGACATGCACGTCGTGGAGCGAAGCGACCTGAAACAGCGATGGCCTGGGTAGGCGACTGAGAAATCCCCTACATACTGACATTCAGTTGCCAGCCATCTTGATCGCTATCCTGGACCGGTGGCAGCAATGGTAATATTCAACCAGAAATCGTCGCCTTTCAGCCCGAAGGGCGGTCAGCGAAGCTCCCTGCCGGACCGTTCACCGGTCCGGAAAGCGGCCCCCCTTCTTATTGAGCCCGCGAGGGCGATTGAACCATTTCTTCGAGCATGGAGGCAATGAGGAGACGCAGCAAGTCTGAACACTACTTCCACATGGTCTGGGCCACAGCTGGCAGACGGCAACTAATTACCAAGGCCGTTGAAGAACGAGTCTACCGTTGTATCGGCTCCGAGATAGTCAAACTCTCTGGAGCCGTGATAGCGATCGGGGGCATGCCCGACCACGTCCATTTGCTAGCGTCATTGCCAGCAAAAGTCTCGATCTCCGAAGTAATGCAGAAGGTTAAAGGAGTGTCCTCTACACTCATTCGAAAAGAGCTTGCACCGCACTCCGACTTCCGATGGCAAGACAATTACGGGTCGTTCACAATCAGCAGGTCGCATATTGCGCGTGTTCAAAAATACATCAACAACCAGGAAGAACATCATAGATCAGGCACGTTGTGGCTCGAATGGGAAGAGACAGATGAAGAATCTCCTACTCGCGCAAGCCAGGAAACATCGCCCTCACGGGCTCAGGCGGGTGTGGGTACTCGTGAACCGGACCGGTGAACGGTCCGGCAGGGAGCTTCGCTGATCGTCCTCTGGACGCAATGCATTGAACCAGGAGGACCGCCGACCCCGACAAAGGCCACGAACCACCCACCGCATTTCCACAGACTGGCTCCGCGATTCGCCCGTCGTCTCTGCACTTAATTACCGGGTTACCCGACTACCGAATTACCTTTCCACGGCGACCGAGAAATCCACACTCACAGCAACTTCTCAAAATAAACTAATGGTGTGTTGCGATAGATCGTTCGCCCCATCTCGGTATATCCGCACTTCCTGTAGAACTCACCTGCGCCGGCCTCAGCATCGTATGCGTCGAGGCGGATCGCATCCGCCGGCCAGCCTTTTGCGATCTGCACGACGTCTTCCAGGCACCGTCTGCCGATGCCTTTGCTCTGCGCAGTTGGAGCTACTGCCATTGCCGTCAGGTAAACAGGACGCTTCGCGGATGAAAAATAGGCCGTATCGATTGCCCACGGCTTTCTCGCCGAGAGCGTAACCGTCGCCAGAATGACGTCACTTTCTTTAAGAACGTAGACAGTCCCGTTCTTCATGGAAAACACGACGCCCTTATCCGATACGTTTGCGGACCAGTGGCCGATGCCGTATCTCTCCGCGAGAGTCTCGCTCACATCATTTCTGAGGCGTACAAGCTCGGGAATGTCGTCGGCAGTGGCTCTCTTCAGGCTGATTTCCGTCATTTCCGCGGTCCTTTTCCGTTGTGTGGTCCAAATCCCCAATTAAAATGCACACCCTTCGCAACACATTCCATAGTTTTAGCACGGTTATGCGCGCAAAGTTGATTGCGCAGGTAAGATTCTGCTGATAACGAGGGAGGTGCATAGAGAGTATGTCCGCAGCAAATCAGGGCAAAGGCGACGAGCCGAAGGTTCCACCTGCAATGAGATCGCTCTACGATTCGATCGTAGCGTTGACCGATCCGTTCTGTTATGAGTATCTGAATGAGGAGTATGCCGCACTAAGTAGGAAACTCACAGCAGCGCTGGCACGCAAACGCCCATCTCCGCTCACATCAGGCACAACTCGCGTTTGGGCCTGCGCAATTGTACGGGTTATTGGCTGGGTAAACTTTCTGGACGACAAGTCTTCCGAGCCGCACATGAAGCTTACAGAGATCGATGCCAGGTTCGGCGTTGCACAGAGCACTGCCCAGAATAAGTCTAAGTCAATCCGGGACACACTAAGGATTCACCAATTCGATTTCAACTGGATGCTCCGTTCCGTTCTTGCAAAAAGCACGGTTATATGGATGATCTCAGTTGACGGCCTTATCATGGATGCAAGAGACTTGCCGCGAGAGATTCAGGAGGCAGCCTTTCGAAAGGGTATTATCCCGTACATCTATGCGGACAACCCTCCGAATCCGGATATCGCAAGCGTCGCAACCAATACTGAGCCGTCTGAGAGTCCCGCACGCCGCAAACCTCGACCGGATGACGACGAACCAACCTTACCGGGCCTGGACTGATCACGCATATGCCGTTCGACATCCTCTACATTGGCTTCGTGCTCGGCCATGGCGGCGATGCGCATCAGATGCTGGAACTGGCGGCTGGAATGCAGCGGAGAGGTAAGCGCGTAAAGATAGCGGTCCCCTGTTTGCCAACAACAGAACTATTCGCAAGCCTGTGTGCAAAGCGCGGAGTAGAGGTAGAACGCACGCAGCTGATTCTCGCCGATCCTATCAACCCACCGAGCCAGAACCCAGATCTGCTAGCCGCGCTGTTCACGCAGAATCCCGCCAGTCTCTACCATCTTCATACCGGGGATGTCTGTCTCTCTCGCTCCGTGCCAGGCGTGCCAGCGCGGCTAGGCATAGATCCCTCGCGCATCGTCGTAACCGTGCATGGCGCCTACGACACCCTGACGCCAGGGGATGCAAGAGCGAATGCCTGGAGCGCTGCGGCAAGAGATCTTATTGGCTCCATCACGACACCATCGCTGCATGCGCTGAACACCCAGTTGAGCTACGGGGTCCTGCGCGAGCGTCTAATTCACATCGCGAACGGTATAGATGTAACTCGTTTCGGGAACGGGAATGCAAGCAAAGTGCGGCTCGAACTGGGACTACAGGAAGAAGAGATCCTGATCGTTTTCGCATCCCGGCTGGACTCACAAAAGCGCCCACTCGATGCGCTCCAGGCGTTCATCAAAATCTCGGGCGAGCTTCCATTTGCTCACCTGGCATTCGTCGGCGATGGCGCACTTGAACCAGAGATTACCCATAACATTCAATCCGCGGATCTCGAAAATCGCATCCATATGGCAGGCCACCGCAGCGACGTGGCGGACTGGCTGGCGGCGGCAGACGTATGGATGCTGCCCACGGAATCGGAGAACTTCAGCCTGGCCGTACTGGAAGCGATGGCTGCCGGCTGCCCAATGCTGACAACCCTGTGCCGCGGTAATGATGAGGTGCTCGTCGAAGGCAGAAATGCGCTGATACATGCGATTGGCGACGTCGACGAGATGGTATCAAAACTGCACACTCTTCTCACCGACGCTGAGCTTCGCTCAGCGCTCGGCAGAAATGCAAAGGCGGACGTTCAGGAGTACAGCCTCGACGGAATGGTGGAGCAGTATGCCCAACTCTACGCCGAACTCTAAGCCAGCAAAGATCTGGGCCGCCGACTATCCTGTAACTGAAACGCTCGTTCGCGGTCTGCTGGATTCGCAGTTTCCAGAACTAACGCCTCTCGACTTACGACTGCTAGGTGAAGGCTGGGACAACACCGCTTACCTTGTAAACAGCAAATTGGTGGTTCGGTTTCCGCGACGAAAGATGGCATTGGAGCTGTTGATGAACGAGGCGAAGCTGCTACCGATCATCGCTCTGCACGTACAAGTCGCTATCCCAGCGCCAACACTAATAGGTGCCCCATCGGTCGACTATCCTTGCCCGTTTACCGGGTATCAATTGATCCCAGGCGTTACAGCATGCAGCATCGAGCTAGATGATAGCAAGCGCAGCAGCCTTGCCTCACCCCTCGGCGCATTCCTGCGCGCGCTGCATGGCATACCGGTTGCGGATGAGCAGCGCAACACCCTCCCCGGCGATTCGATTGGTCGGGCCAATATGAAGAAACGCTTGCCGATCTTCGAGGATCGCGTTAAGAAACTAGACGCGAACATTCGAGAAAACGGTATAGATCCGAATGCGATCCTTGCGTTCGCGCACGAGCTTTCCGAAGCGCTGGCACATCCTGGCCCCACATGTTTTGTCCATGGCGACCTTTATGTAAGGCACCTGTTGTTAAACGAGGCATTTGTGCTTTCCGGAGTTATCGACTGGGGAGACGTGCATCTTGGCGACCCTGCGGTCGATCTGATGATAGCTTACAGCTTCCTCCCCCTGTCAGCAAGAGCGGGCTTCGAAGCCGCCTACGGCGCAATCGATGCGCACGCAAAAGCCCGAGCGCATTTTCGTGCGCTCTACTATGGCGCAGTTCTGCTTGAGTATGGGATCGATGTGGGAGACACAGCCCTGCAGAAGGCTGGTATCTACGCGATGAGGCAGATTGGAACTAGCGATTGAAGGATGTTCGAACAGCTTGGCAATGCGTAGCCGCGTGATCGAGACCTTTGTATTTCTCAGCCCGTGACCTTTTGTGTGCCATTGTACCGATGGGGTCCCCAGTAAATTCGGTAACTTTCGATAATGCGATCCTCGCCTCGTTGTGCACGTCGCCTATTATCTCCCCGATCCAGTCCATGTGAAAACGATCCCTGATTGGGGTGAAGACTGGATGGAGGGGCGTTCGTCGATTTGATTGTCGCCTCAACAACCATTAGCAGCACTTCAGAATGCTCGCCGTCGACCGCCTGAGGCACGTCACATTCACACTCTTCTAAAAACCTGGCGGTTGCCTCAGTCGTTGCTCCAGTTAGACCCGCAACAACCAACCATATTTCGCCCGATTTCCGGCGCTGTGCAGCAATTAGGCCATATCCATTCCAGACACCGCCGGCACCGGAAGAGTAGACGGGTCTTCCTTCAATGATGACACCAAGCGTCCTGGGCTGCAAGGTTCGAAGGGCTGTAGGCGTTGTGGTATCAATAATAGCGAATGTGCTTTCCAGACCAACCAGATCACTCCAGATGAATCTAACTGGAACGTCATCTGTCTCTCCAAGACGGCGAGGTTTGAAGGGCTCAGTTCTTAGCATCATCGACATCATAACCTCACTGGCCAGGCATGCCCTCGGGCTACCAATTGACACATATGACACATGATTATCGGGCCTAGTCATTTCGCGATACCAATCGTCCTCCTGAATCATTGATAACGGATTCTCATATTCGTCATATTGGTCTGACGACGAACTGTCGTCATGCTGATGGCGCAATAATACGTCAGTTATGTTGAACTTCCGAGGATTGTGGTGCGAATAAATACCGCGCTGCAACGTCGCAAGTGACCTTACATCCCATCTGGACATGTCCGTTGTTTCTTCGCGGGGCTTGGCGCCTATTAAGAAAGTGATGTTATTCCGCTCCGCTAGCGAGTCTAGAACGGACGAATAGGCAAACAGGTTGGGGAGCCCTCTAGACGTAAAAAACACTTCGAGTGCCTGAAGTTCAGCAAAGTCTAGCTTTACGTCCGCGCCTAAAACGATATCGCTCAGCTTTCGACGATCAACTCTATACCGGGTGTCGTTGCCACTTGCCTTAACTATTTCCTGCTCAAGTCGTAAATAACTGCCTAGGACACTTTCTTCCCGGATCAAATAATCACGCAATCTGTATTGAAACGGCGTAGGCCCAAGACGTTGGGTTGTTCGTGCAACTCTCTTTTGCATTACGCTTCTCCTCCGATAACATGGTTGATCCGAAATTAATTGGTTGTTGGCTACAGGTCCACAATTTAACTGACAATATGTAATTTTTGTGTCAACGATCTTTTTCACATTGCACCCGCAAGAGTTTAATAACAAGAGCCACGGTGGCCATCAGGATCACCTTTTGCCAGCAAAAGCAGCACCTTTTAGCCAAAAATTGTCAACTTTCTGAAAAATGACAGTCCTCGCATCAGTTCGACAATGTTCGGTCTGAATGTCTATTTGTTGACAAAATCTGACTTTGCATTTATCGATAATCCATCGACTTTGGGCGTCCGCATGAACTAATATTGTTCAACGCGTGCTTGAGCCATGCCGCTCCATGAATTGCCTGTACCATTGTTCGCTGGAATGCATGCAATGCTGTAGTCGTGTCGGACATTCTGGATCGGTGTTCGGCAATGTGCGGTTCATTTCTACATTCGCATCCTTAATCACTTCTTAACAGGCGATTTTTGTGTTCAATCCACGGAGCATTGTGACCGCGCCTCAATTTTGGGCAAACCAAACCATATGCCGCGCCGCATATTTCGAGAAATCCTGCACATTGCGGCGGTTCGAATGTTAACTTGATCTTTCTGCACCGCAGCACGGAGATCCTGAAACGAACCGCTGCCTATTCAAGAGATCGCGAGGGCAAAGATGCGCCGCAGCAGTTATGGTGACGACGACCGTACGAAAATCATCGAATTTGTTCGCTCAGCCGAGCCAAAATTGCTGGCTCTGGCTTCGGACACGAGAGACAGACGCACCGTTCAGCAGATTATATCCTCCAGCGATCGGCATGCGGAGCGAATTGTCATTCCGTCAACGTCGTCGCACCTGGCAGAAGCAGAACACATCATCATTAAAAAGGCCAATACTCTGTGTGCCGACGGAGAGTCCGAGCAACCTGTTCTTTTGATCCTGACTACCTACCTAATTGGCAGAAAACTGGAATCCCTGTTCGCCGGTTCGTCACTTAACCGAGATACACATTATGACGATGTTCGCTCTAATGCTCTGTTAAGCCTCGTTAGGCGTTTCGGCGAGCCATTCGACTGGTCTGATCCGATCGGCTTGCGAACATACGTAAACTCAACGACATTCAATGCTTACGTCGACTGTTACCGCAGTGTATTTAGGCCGAACCGCGCCCCAAAAGGCAGAAAGCAGCGAGTCAGCTACTACTCCGAAGCAGCTCAGGATAGG
>CAIXIX010000405.1 GCA_903919615.1 uncultured Chthonomonas sp. | reverse complement strand
GCCCTCGAGGTCTGTACCAGTTATTGGTGTAATCACGCCCTCGGATACAGACCATGTGGTCTCCGGTCTGTCTGTTACAGATTCAGACTGTTTCGTGCCGTTAAAGAACATTGCCCTGAATTCGTAGGTTCCATCAGGCGTGCCCGCAATTCGAATTATCTCCAGATGTGCTTCAGGCACGGCTCCAGCCTCCGCAATTACGAAGGCACCTGCAACAGCCGCAGCGGCAGCTGCTCCAGTAACAGCCGGACCAATCGCGGGGTTGGTTGGTGGAACGTAAACTGCCTGCGGATATTGCCCTGCGGCCAACACTGCGACTGGCGCTAGAGCTGCCGCGCCGAGTATGCCGGATGCTGCAGCCGTGCGTCTGAGCCATGCGGGGTAACTGGCCTGCGGCGATCTGCGTGGAGATTCGCCTGGGACAATTTCGCGTGTACAGGCCACGCCAATGCCAAGCGCAATCCAGAAGAAGATGATTATCTGACCGAACTGCCAGGATGGACTTGCAAAGGCATCTACTGCGAATGCGACAGTTGCGCCTATTGCTCCCGTAAGGACGTTACGCCGCACCCCATGATCGAGAGTCTTCAGTTTAGGCACCGCGACTATCCAGAACGTAACAAGCGCAACGATTAGTGCAATCAAACCTGGAACACCGATCTCAGCTGCGGTTTGGAGATAGAAGTTGTGCGTTTGGTCCGAGAGGGAAGGGCGCAGATGCATTTGACCGATCGGCATCCCAAGGCGCGTGTAGCTGTGGTGCGAATATGCGTACATTGACGGCCCAATGCCAGTGACCGGATGATCAGCTATGAGTCGAAGCGCGCCATGCCAGATCTGCTGCCGATCTATCCATGCGTCCTGAGTTCGAACCGAAGTTAGTGTAGTCGCACGAGACAGCAGAGAGGATGTTATGGGTGAGAAGATCAGGAAAAATCCCACGCCCGCAACGAGCAGAAATGCAGGAACGAGTTGCGCTTTGTCATCGCGTTTTTTTCCATGCGGCGGAAACAGAGCGCAGAGGACGCCAACTGCTATCAGCCCAACCGCAGAACCAATCCACGCACTTCGGGCGTGAGCCAGCAGCAGAGCAATAATTGTTAGAACTGTTGCTGTTTGCGCCCTTAGCTGTCGGTTGAGCACCTTCTCCGTCATAGCGCTGACTGCGACAAACGGAAGTAAAAGCATCAGAAACGAACCTGACAACTGGTGGTCGCCAAATAGTCCGGCGGCTTCTGCGGTTACGCGTGAACCGACCTCTGAGTAGCCGTAGTCGACAAAACCGAATATCGCGGCAACCACTGCGACGATAGCAAGCGCATCACTCAAGCGCGATATCTGAATGGAGTGCCTGAACTGGTAGGCTACCACCAAATATACCAACACGCCTGTTCCAATTAGCATGGAGCCCTGAAAGCTAACGGATCGATTGTGGGAGAAAAGGCACGAGAGCAACGATAAGGCGAAGAAGCTCAGTGCAGCAATGCTTGTGCCAGATAGCAAGAGCGATCGTACAGCTTCCGTGCGAATATTCCATCGCTTTACGCAGACCATCGCGATCAGAAGAACCAGGCCGAAGCACTGAATCATAACTGGCGCAACGCCAGGTGCCTTCGCCGACATGGGCGAAGCGATCAGCGTTATCGCAAGGATCATTGCTATGATCACAGCAATAAGTCTGTCTTGGACCGAATAGGAGATGATTTTATTGCCGAACTTCATTTCTCTGTCTCTTCCCCCTGAAATCAAAGCCGGATCATACTCCAGCTTTTACGGCTAGCCTTCGCTCTACCTCCTAGAGCGAGGTCAGGGAGCCGTTAATGTATCCACTTCTTAGTGGGCATCAAAACAGTCTGCTTGTTAAAATCGCAGTCCCATAATGCCCAGAGCGGTGATTGGCGCGAGCACATCGGGCCAACTAAAGCGGCGAGCGGTAACCGCGGGCACGTATAGCACATCGTTAGGCTGCAGCGCTACGTTCTTTTTTAAGTCACCCTTCTTAAGAATCTCATCGATATTGACCGGGATTACTGTGGCTTTGCCGGCAACCGTACGAATAATGCCCGCCTTTGCTGTGTTGCCCCCATTGCTGCCTCCCGCAAGATTCATCGCATCCATAACGGTCAGTATGCCTGCCTCTGGATAGGGATATTGACCCGGCTTGCCAACCAACCCCATGACAGCGAAATGGATCTTACTTTCCGGGATATACAACTGATCTCCCGGCTTTAGTTTGAACTCCGCGATCATCTTATCATAATGACCCTGAAAGGTATCGGTCATGTTGAGCGGGATCTGCTTGCCTTCGCGTGTAACGTAGATGCCTGCGAGCGATGCCTTATCCGTTGGGTTTCCAGCCTGAATTATAACGCTCAGAGGCGTCGAAAGGTCGTCTAGTTCGTACATTCCGGGCTTTGCAACACAACCCATGACTGTGACCTGATTGTGGGATGTATCGATCTCTTCGAGGAGGACGAGATCGTCTCTCTGTAGCCGAACATTGGCTTCAGAAGCTCTGCGTGTGTCGGCCTTGACAATATCTACAGATATTATATCGGTTCTGTTCCGTATGACCCTTCCCGACACCTTTGCAGGACGGACTGCTAGACCACCAGCAGCATCTATCAGGTCCATCACGTGCCATTCACCGCGTATGTCGTATTGGCCCGGCAATTTAACGGCGCCAAGAACCCTGACTCGTTGTGAATGTATCTCTTTGGGAGATACAAGCACCTCGACCTTATTTCGGGTTCGCTCGAGCGCTGTTTTTATTATAGCCGATATTTCTGCGCATGATTTGCCGGCGGCCTTGAATGTACCGACGTCAGGATAGGTTACTGTACCGTCGGCCTGAATAGTAACTATCTTGTTTAGATCCTCATGATTGCTGACGATCACTTCCAACACATCGTCGGGACCGAGCGTAAACTCTTGCGCCTCTGCTGGCCGAGCCGTGATGAACGATAGCACAAGCGTACACAAAAATATGGAGATGAGAGACTTCACTTTACCTTCTCTCCTGCTTCGGAACCGCCGTTATTCGAATGAGCGTTCGATCTTGATGGAACCTGCGGAACGTCCGCATTTTCACTATCTCGGTCAATTTGTGCGATCATATCACGAAAAGCGCCGTTCGTTAACAGCCCGTTGTCCGATTTGTTTGAAACCGAATTTGAGTAGTAGTTACTATAGTGCTGGTAAACACCATAAGAGTAATCTCTGTTTGCCGAGACATCAATCTTGTTGTAAACGACGCCAAGCAGCTTGCCGTTTGCCTGGTGCAGTAGGCTGTGTGCATGCCGGATTTCGGGTTTGCGTACAGCGCCAAACTGAACCACAAACACGACACCATCCACGAGCGCCGAAATAACTTGAGCATCCGCAGTTGCAAGAAATGGTGGGCTGTCCATAATGACGATATCCGCACTGTCCTTTAACTCAACAAGCAAACGGCGCATGGCTTGTGAGTTCATTAACTCAGCCGGATTGGGTGGCAACGGCCCAGAAGTAAGCACTTCTAGTCCGGGAATCTCGGTTTTTTGAAGCGCATTCTCCAACGATGTGTGTCCCATCAAAACGTTAGTGACACCGCACGTAGGATCGAGTCCAAACTTTTGATAGATAGTCGGTCTGCGCAGGTCGAGATCTACAAGAATTACCCGTTTACCATCGTAAGCCATTGCAATCGCGAGGTTAACGGAGGTCGTGGATTTACCTTCGCCTGGTAGAGTACTAGTTATCAGAATAGAGTTCGTGGGCGAGTCGATTGTTGCGAAACCCACATTACTTCGAAGCACTCGGTAGCTCTCCATAAGTGCGCCGCCCGAATTCTGGTTAACCAGGAGGTCTGTCTCCATGTCTACTAAGGGTACGAAACCGAGGGCTGGCGCAGATACTATTCCCTTCAGGTGATCCGGTGCATTCACTCTATCGTCGAGATATTCCTGAAGTAGTGCAAAACATATGCCAAGTATCATTCCAACAATGCCTGCAAACAAAAGGTTCTGGGCCTGCTTAGGTGATACTTTGGCTGCAACTGAGGCAGGAGTAACCACTGTAACCGGGTCGTGTATCACCATGTCGCGCATATTCAGGTCTTCTTCGGTCTTTGTTAAGAGTAAAACTCGGGCCTTGGTTCGCTCGACCTCTTCTTCTACCTGTGCCTGACTCTCTTCCGCGGCGCCATATTGGATCAGATTTTTGTTGGTTGTAGTTGCTCTAACCGATGCGGCTTGGAGTGCCGCTTGAGCGCTAGACAGCTCAACTTTAGTCTCGTTGATCTTTCTATCACAGGCAGCTACATCGTCATTTGGCGTTCGCGTAACTGTCACAACGTTGGCAGGGGTCTTTGAAAGCCGGCCCTGCAAATCCTTGATCTGGTTGTCGAGCGCTTCGACTTTTGGCGATGTGTGTTTAAATAGAACCAGTTCGCCTTCACGCTGAGTTTCAAGCGCAGCGATCTGATTCTTTATTAGGGCAATGTCTGGATTTGTAGTTTCAGTGGACTTCTCAATGTAAGGCTTCATTGCCGAGCGCTGACGCGTTAATGTTGTCAGCCCAGCCTGTGCAGTTGCAACGGAAGCCTGTGCCTCTTCAAGTGCGCTTTCGGCTTCAGAAGCTTCCGTGTTTTTCGTGTGTCGATCATCTTCGACCTTGAATGCGTGGGACTGCTCGCGCAGCGTCTTCAGTCGCTCATAGAGTTGATTTAGTCTGTTTTGTTCGTCTGTGAGCTGGCCCGCAGCGAGTTTGTGTGCGGTCTTAATCTCAGACTTATAGTTCTTATTTACATGTTGTCGATAGGTTACGGGAAGGACCTGCGCCATGCGGTAGGCGCTGGCAGGGTTTTCCGACTCTACGTCAATATCTATCAAGTCTGTGCCAACGACAGGTGTAACTGTCGTTGTTGTCGATCCTGGAGGCACACCTGCAGCAACCCACGCATCCGTCCTAACCTGTTGACCCTGGAGAACGCCGATCTGAGTCGAAATATCGTGCCCAGAGTCCTGAAGAAGAAGGCTGGATAGTGGATTACCCGCATCGTAGGTCGCCATCGCATTCGACTTGCCCTCAAGTAGAACTCGAGTTGAGCTGCGATAGCGCGGTTTAGTCACGATATTGAGTACAAACCCAACTGCAATAATTAACAAAAAGGATTGAATTACAACAGCGCGACGGCGATGGAGAAGATCAAAATAATCTCGAAGAGATATGTCAATCGCTGGTCCGCCGAAATCATTGGACATTCCGAACTACCTCATATGTTCACCACTGTCCCGAACCCAGATGACGTTGTGGTCAAGAGTCGGCGTTGACTTGGGAACGGCGTTACTTTACACATGGCCTCGTTAATCAGGCGCCACATACAGCCGGCCAAATTGGACGAAGGCTGCGCGCGAGTTCATGACGGGCTTTTTAAGAAGTTCACGATTCCAGCTAGAGTACTGGAAAACGCAATATAATGTCAAGCAAGATCCGGACTGCTAGTCAGTCAGCATAATCCGTTGGTATTAGACGCCATGTGTCGATATTTGTTCTATCAAATTGCTTTCAACTAAAAAAGGGTTGTGCTTAGTCGGCCATTACCTCATAATAGGTCAGCAAAAGCTGTGATTGGTCACTCGGGTTAAGCAATCCTACACGTGCATGGCCTTGATTTGACGGTCCATTTGCTGCTAAAATAGTTCGAATTCAAAAGACTACAACGTCGATTGTGAAAAATTACGCGTTCTATATCATCCCCGCCCGCCGCGTTAGCTTGCTGGAGCATCAACCCTGCATATTCGCTGGTCGGGCGGCAAACCAAGGAGCAGAGCCGCATTATGGCAAATGGACACATCGTGCAGGTACAGGGGCCAGTCGTAGACCTCGGGTTCTCGGCTGATGAGCTGCCGCCGATTAACAACGCAATTACAATCACGGATACTGCGCGTGATATCGATTTAACCGTTGAGGTTGCGCAGCATCTGGGAAACAACGTGGTGCGCTGCATCGCTATGTCCAGCACAGATGGCCTTGTTCGTGGAATGACGGCTGTTGATACTGGCCTGCCGATTACAGTGCCCGTTGGGCGCGAGACACTAGGGCGCGTTTTCAACCTTCTCGGTAAACCGGTTGATGAGCGGGGTCCTGTGCCAGCCAAGGAGTTCTGGCCGATTCACCGAC
The DNA here is from genome assembly GCA_903919615.1 of uncultured Chthonomonas sp. Classification (GTDB taxonomy): domain Bacteria; phylum Armatimonadota; class Chthonomonadetes; order Chthonomonadales; family Chthonomonadaceae; genus CAIXIX01. Next base: position 5,528 of record CAIXIX010000405.1, on the reverse strand, counting down.
CGGCGCCATCCTTCTCTGAACAGAGCAGTGCCCAGGAAGTTTTGGAGACGGGTCTCAAAGTCGTCGACCTTCTTACTCCGTTCCTTAAGGGTGGTAAGATTGGCCTCTTCGGAGGCGCAGGTCTTGGCAAAACGGTTCTTATCCAGGAACTAATTACCAACATCGCTACAGAGCATGGCGGCTTCTCTGTTTTTGCTGGCGTAGGAGAGCGAACACGAGAGGGTAATGACCTTTGGCTCGAGATGACGGAATCTGGCGTTATCTCTAAGACGGCCATGGTATTTGGACAGATGAATGAGCCACCAGGCGCCCGACTAAGAGTAGCGCTTTCGGCGCTTACCATCGCTGAATACTTCCGAGATGTTGAAGGTCAGGATGTTCTCCTATTCGTTGATAACATCTTCCGTTTTGTCCAGGCAGGTTCGGAAGTGTCCGCACTGCTGGGAAGAATTCCAAGCGCTGTAGGTTATCAGCCAACTCTAGGAACCGAAATGGGTGCGCTACAAGAGCGAATCACCTCCACCAATAAGGGATCCGTTACATCGGTTCAAGCAATCTATGTTCCGGCAGACGATCCTACCGATCCGGCCCCTGCCACCACATTTGCTCACCTTGATGCATACGTGTATCTTGCAAGGAGCATTTCGGAAAAGGGTATCTATCCCGCGGTTGACCCGCTTGGATCCACTTCGCGAATTCTTCAGGCCAGCGTTGTTGGCCAGGAGCACTATGAGACTGCTCGTGGTGTTCAGCAGATTTTGCAGCGGTATAAAGAGCTTCAGGATATCATCGCGATCCTTGGTATTGATGAGCTTTCAGACGACGACAAACTCGTCGTCTCACGCGCGAGGCGCGTTGAGAAGTTCATGTCTCAGCCTTTCCGCGTTGCTGAGCAGTTTACGGGCCTTCCCGGTAAGTACGTACCAATGAAAGATACGATTCGATCTTTCAAGGAGCTTATCGATGGCCAGCACGATCATCTGCCCGAGCAGGCCTTCTACAATGTCGGCAATATTGATGAGGCTGTTGAGAAGGCAAAATCGATTGCTAACTAGGTGTTAAGCGAAAAAGGGCCACATCACAAAATCGCGATTCGTCACCCCGATATGCCGGGAAGAAGAGCGTCTGTGTGGCCCTTTTGCACGTTGGAGGAGTGGATATGGCGACTTTCCCGCTAGAGCTTGTTACACCGGAGAAACTGCTCTATTCCGAGCAAGTACAGGCGGTTCAAGCCCCGGGTATTGATGGCTCGTTTGGAGTATTGGCCGGCCATGCATCACTTTTAACAGAGTTGCAGGTTGGGCTGATCAAGCTGACTTTGCCTTCAGGCCTGGATGCATTTATCGCAACAAGTGGCGGCTACATGCAGGTTAACGAAGACAAAGTCATCATTCTGGCTGAATCCGCAGAGCTTTCTGAAGAGATTGATCTAGAAAGAGCAAAGACCGCGGAAGAGAGAGCTCGCAAACTGCTCGATCTACCGGGTAGCGGCATAGATGCCGAAGAGGTGAGGCTTGGTCTGGAGCGAGCGCGGAATCGAATCAGGATCGCTCAGTTGCGCAAGTAGTAACAACCATCAAGTTAACTTACACGTACATTATAAGACCCTTGAGCGCCACACCCATTCCATGGAAGCGGAGCTCAAGGGTTATATCATTCACAAACATCTGACGCTTGTTCAATCTGGACTAAAAGTGCTTGTCGAGTCCCACAAGGTACCGTTTGCTGGCGAGTGAAGCATCATTCTGATACCAGTAGGTCACAACGAGGTCCAGCTTCTTTCCAACGCTCAGCAGACCGCTAACATAGCCTGTGATCCCGGTATACGACTGACCATGGTCTGGTTCCATTACGATCCCGATTCCAGTTTGCACACTCCACGCGTGACGCGACTTTGGGGCGTACTGGATAGATGAGAAGTTGTAAACCGCCAGTGCGTTCCATGCAGTAAAGTGTTGATCGGATGTTGTGAGATATCCGGTACGCAGTCCAATATCTCGTGTAAGCATGTTAACAGCGTGGATATCATACAGCGTATTTCCAGAATTTGCCATCCAGATCGACGCTCCGAGATCAACGCTCTGAGCGTGCTTGTTGTAGGTTGCGTTAGCATCAAAGGAAAAGAGCCCGCCGTCTGCTTCGCCTACGTGGCCCGCCACGTGTTCAAAATGAGCATATGGGTACGCGCCCAACGTATAGTTAAATACTTTTGCGTTGTCAGCTGGCGGCGCAGGTACCGGCGTTGGCGTCTGTGCGCTTGCGGCTAATGCCGAGCCCAGTGCAACGGCGAGCGCGGCGGCAGTGGCCACGCGCACGTTTCGTCTCATTTAAAGACCTCCTGTAGTCTTGCTAGGTCGTTCAAATACTCGCTAATTTGATTTGCACAGCAGATAGACACGACCCGTATATTCTTGCTCCAGACAATGTGTCGAGCAGAATGACGCCATGCGTTAGCCTACGTTAGCTTCGCACACCGCGTAAATAAGCGTACCCTGAATACAACAAAAGCCGACACAGTTAACGACTGTGTCGGCCAAATCCCAAGGTAAGTATATCCTAAACTCGCTCGGCAGCCTTCTGTGCAACAGTAACATCGATTTCGATGCTAGGGCCCATCGTCGAAGAAAGGTTAATCCGCTTTACGTACTTTCCCTTGGCAGCTGCCGGTTTCGCCTTAACTAGTGCGCCTAGCAACGCAACAAAGTTGGCATGCAAGTTCTCAACCGGGTAGCTTGCCTTGCCGATCGGAGCATGGATAATACCGTTTTTGTCGACTCTGTACTCCGCTCGGGTTGCACCCTTGATATCTCTAACAACCTGCCCAACATTTGGAGAGACGGTACCAGCTTTCGGGTTCGGCATTTTTGCTTTAAGGATCTGTCCGAGACGTCCGACAAGGGGCATCATATCTGGGGAGGCGACTAGAAGATCACACGCAGCGCCATTCTCCTTTTGTATGCGCTCGAGCAAGTCCTCAGCGCCTACATAATCTGCGCCAGCTGCCTTAGCGTCTTCGGCTTTTTCTCCACGTGCGAAAACCCAGACCACTCGGGATTTACCAGTGCCAAAGGGCAAATTAGTTGTGCCTCTAACCATCTGATCGCCATGCCGTGGATCAACACCAAGGTTGATAGCCGCTTCAATGGTTTCATCAAACTTAGCAGTCGCGAGTTCCTTAACCTTGGCAATGCCTTCATCTAGTCCGTGGATCTCTCCAATGGAAACAGTCTTTGCAATTGCTAGAAATCTCTTGCTATGCTTTGCACGGTTGACCTTCGCTTTGCGCCTTGCGGCAGTCGAAAGACCATGCTTTTCGGTGGATGCCTCTGCCTCGGTGGGCGCTGCTGTTAAATCAGACATTTCAATAATCTCCTGTGGTAATCGCGAGGCGAGCGCCTCTTCCACTTAGCTCACTTCTACACCATAGATAATAACCAGGTTCTGCTGATTATTCGCCACCATTATCGTGGTCGCTTGGGATCATTATGCTGCTCTGTTGCGGGCACGCTCAATAGGGATCTGCCATCAGAGTTCGGCTTGCTTACCCGCTTGCCGACAAGGCCCCAAACTCCGCACATCACCAGTAAGCTCCACAGTTCACAACCCCTCAGTACGCCTGTCGCCCATATTCGTTGGGCCGGAGTGCTGAAGGATACTGCGTCAAAAGCCTCGAGGGTGCGGGAAGTAAGGAATGCCGCGATTAGCGCTGTCCATACAGATAGGTAGTAAAACTTCGCTTTGTTCTCAGCTTGCTTCGCCGCAGCAACGTGATAAACGTCGCTGTTCGGCAGCCGAACTACTCTTCCATGCAAGGAAAGCCAGAGGATGCTGAGTACCGCAAATGTGGTTAGCTCTACTACCATGGACGTTCCGATCTTGCTTTGTTCGAGCTCATTTAGGTGTTGGCGAGAAACTCGCCGGCCACGTGCGCAAGAACCTTACGGGATAATATCAACGCCCATAGATCGCGCTGTGCCTGCAATGATTTTCATCGCACCTTCGATGTCGATCGCATTCAGGTCGGGCATCTTGGTCTCAGCGATCTGCCGCAACTGTTCCTGGGTTAGCTTGCCAACCTTCTCAGATTGTGGTCGGCCAGAGCCCTTTGCGGCTCCTGCTGCCTTCTTGATGAGTTCTGGTGCAGGCGGTGTCTTGGTAATGAATGTGAAAGAGCGATCTTCGTAGATCGTGATTTCAACTGGAACAACGGTGCCGATCATCGCAGCAGTTTTCTCGTTGTAACCTTTGATGAATTCCATCATGTTGATACCGTAAGGTCCAAGTGTAGAACCTACGGGCGGCGCTGGTGTGGCCTTGCCGGCATTTATTTGCAGCTTTACAACTGCAGTAACTTTCTTTGCCATTAAACTCCTCTTTCCGCGTGCCGCGATTGCTGATGTTCAGCAGTGGGACGGGATTGATATCTGCGACTGAGAGAGCCCTGGTAACCCGGGCTCGTAATACTCAGGGTATTAGATGACTTTTTCGACTTGCTGGAAGTCGAGTTCCACGGGCGTATCTCGACCGAAAATTGAAATGAGTACCTTCAGTTTCTCTTTATCGGCATTAACGTCTTCTATCTTACCGGTGAACTCAGTAAACGGTCCAGAGATAACACGAACGAAATCGCCCCTGTCGAATCTCACAACTGGTATGGGCGTAACGGTCTCGATTGAGTCGAGAATATCGCGCACTTCCCGTTCCTGTAGTGGCACGGGTTTGTTGCCGGAGCTTACGAAGCCTGTCACACCCGTTGTTGACTTTACGAGATACCAGGTCGCATCGTCTAGTACCATGTCGATAAGGACATAGCCTGGGAAGACTTTGCGCTTCACCTCAGTTTTCTTGCCGGCTCTCGTCCTTGTCTCCACTTCGGTAGGAACCAGAATACGAAAGATCTTCTCACGCAGACTCATTGACTCTGCGCGCCGGAGAATGTTAGTCATTACTTTGTTTTCATGACCAGAGTAGGTATGAACTGCGTACCAGTGACGTTGCATCTTACCTCCGCCGTCCTAGCCAATCCGTATGATCGAACCTGAGAGCGGACGAGAAACCGTGCGGCAATTGTAAGTCGTATCCCACATGCATGAAGATCGACTTTCAGGGAGATGACTACTTGATTAAGCTAAACTTGGATACCAACTGAGTGAACGCGTAGTCCAGAACGCCCATATAGACCCCTAGGACAAAGATCACCGTAAGAACAACGGTAGTCAGGCGCCATGCCTCCTGGGTTGTCGGCCACTTGGTTTTCTGAAGTTCAGTAATCGTCTCTTTCAGAAAATTGCTGGTCCGCTGCAGGCTTTGGTCCGGTGTTCCCGTACCGCCGCCACCGGCATTTTTTTCAATGGCCATCTTTGTATTGTCGCCTCTTCGGTGTTGGTCCGACCGGCGAACGTAACGCGTCGATCCAACCTGAATGCATCCGCAAGGCTCCCCGGTTCGCCGACAACTCATTCTTTGTGCGGACCCGGAGGCATTTGCTGATGTTAAAAGTGGCAGGGGCAGAGAGACTCGAACTCCCG
>CAIXIX010000404.1 GCA_903919615.1 uncultured Chthonomonas sp. | reverse complement strand
GATCAAAGCGCGACAGGCTTCGGTGGCATAACCTTGCCGCTGATACTCTCGACCGATGGCATACGACAGCTCTATCGTCAGCGGATTGAACGGCGATTCCTGCTCCTCTTCGAACGTGAGCCAGAACGAGACAGATAGCTGCAGTGCGACAAGGCCCAGAATCTGATCATCTGCCTTCCTGACGACGGCCAGAAAGCCGAGCTCATCGCTTCCTCGTGCCTGCCACTTCCGATGAATGAGCCATTCGCGCGTCTCCTCTTCCGTTCTGGTCTTTCCGCAATAGTAGTGGCAGACGTCAGGGTCGGAGAAGATGACCCTGTGGATCTCCATATCTTCGTTGGTAAACGGACGCAGAATCAGCCGTTCGGTTGCAAGCGGGATCATGATTTTTCTCCAATGTTTGTGCTGCAAGTGCATAGCGCAGCATAGCCGCATCCCAAAAAGAGACTCACGCAAAGTGTCCCAATTTGCGGGCCCGACCCCGATAGTGATGAACATAAGCGCCGTCGGTACAATATCCCGCTCTCGCCGCTTGCGTGGGAGAGGGTCGGGGTAAGGTGCGGTTTACACAAACTAAACATGTCAACGGATGACGATGTGTTCATTACAAGGCGCATAGTCGCAATGAAATGCGAATTAGCGCTGAACCTCAACTTCTTGTCAAAGTGAGAAGAAGTCCGTGGAAAGCTTACATTGTGATATCGAAAATTAGCCTACCATTGGTAAAGAGCTAATCTTGATTCATTACTCGGATCGATATTTCGCGCACGTACGGAGGCAGGCATCCATGTCAATACTTGTGGTAGCAATCGCAAACGTCCGGAAGGAGCGGTTGCGCCCCTCTCCACGGGACATGCCGCTCGTGGCGGCGGTTCGTGGTCAGCGAGTGGAGATGAACCGAGGGTGAAGACTCTCGTATTACAATGCAATCAATCCGACACATGGCCTCACAATCCATCACCACCGCCTGCCCTCAACAGAGTCTCCGGTTCGTCGCTGTAGCCTGCCACCGCCGGACGAAGCGCCGTTTCGGCCGTATCATCCGGCCTCGTGGAGCTTCGCAACAGGTTCTCTTGATGGCTTTTCGCTTGCGCAATCGCCTGAAATCCTGGCAGGATCTGCTGTGCAAGCGCCTGCAGGTCCGGTCGGCTGCGTGCTGCTCCCTGCCCTTCCGCCAGCCAGGTAACAGCTTTCAATGGCGCAGCGTCCTCAAACATCGGCAGAGCCGTCAGTATCGCGGCTACCAGATCGGGATCGTCACGCTTCAACAGCGCGAACAGCGAATCTCGGGTCTGCCTGTTTACCGTGGAGGCTGCCGCAGCATCGAGGCTAGACATTACTCTGACTACGCCTATGCTTGCCGCCTTCCGCACTGACGGCGACCTAAAGCCGATGGCTTCAAGAAGCCGTTCGAGGGAGGTGTAATCCGCCTTTGCGGCAACCGCAGTTAGCGCATTCTTGTAGCGGAGCGGAATGCGACAGTACGTGTACAGAACATTTCCAATCGAGCATAAATTACACGTGAGCGCGACATATAGCCACATAGTTATCCGCGTCACATTGGCCGCGACAAAGGCCGTCGAGAATAACGATATCACAAAACCGACGACTGCGACCGCCAGTCTGGCTCGCTGACTGCGCCATGCCGCCCGCGCAGCATCGTATTCTATGTGAAACGAGTCTAAATCCGAGCTGTCGCAGGCTTGATGCGTCGACATGTGTGCTGTTTACTGGCTGTGCATTCATTTATCAGGCCCGACCTGTCAAACCGTCGTTACCCTTATTCAAGCCGAACATTCTTGAAGAGCGCCGTGCTTTGCGCCGTAAGTGTTATCTGAGTAACCCTCAGATTCGAATTTCGATATTCTCATCCATTCCTGGAGGTCTCCACTTCACACATATCGTCAATCACATACACATGCCGATTGGCATAATTGGCATAGTCGACTGGCCGGAGTAGTTCGGACTCGTCCGATTGTCGCTCAGTGGCCGGAATCAACAGCGAATCAACGATCGGCCCACTGGCCGCACGAGGCAGGGTCGCACTATCCCATCCAAGGTTGATGGTTTCTTCAACCAGCGGGAGGGTACGCCGCGCCAATTCGATCAGGGACTGCGGAACTGACCCGGTTTCAGGCTGCTCGCTAAGCCACTTTAGTTCTGGCAGCAACTTGGATCTCAATTCATCGATACCGAAGAGGCGCGGAGAGGCTTCGATAATTGCGGTATTGAGGTCGCCTCGGAGCATTGGCTCGTTTGTAAGGGGACTATTTCCCACAAAAAAGTCGCCAGATTTAAGACCATCCCGGTTCAGATACTTAAGCAGGATCATCCTCGACCGTTGGGAGACCTTTCCGGATGACATGGTGGGAAGAGTATGAAGGACCGCAGCGCATGCGGCGAGATTTACTGTAGGGACAGGATGGTACTGTAGGGCGACTGCGATGTCGAAATTTGATGATTCGCATAACTTCTGAGCAAGCTTCTGTGGATCGTTATTCCAGTTAAAATATCCTGATGGAAATAAGACCTTTAGTCCCACTATTCCATAGATACTAAATGGCGCCCATGCCCATATTGGATCCCAGAAGCTGCGAGTGTAGAGTGACATAACTATTATTAACACTAACAGCAAGCGGCAACCAAACATGGCGGTCAAACTCACAGATCTCCACAGCCTCGCCCTATGCAATAGTCGGGCCAGATCCCGATCTGCTATATCCCTGTCGAACGGCATTGCTACGAGATCCGGCTTCCTAAGCCAACGGCGCCACAATGATCGTCTGTGGTTTGCGATCCTGTTGGCTCCGGCGGTTCCATTGTCCAGTGCCGCGTCGTCATACGAGCGCACAAGGCAATACGCGAACCAGGCTCCCACAACGGCGTTTGACCAGTCTTTGATATCGCGAGGCGACGTTAATAATATAAATAGCGCGCCAAAACCAAAGAGCCAGCGCGCTCCATTGATGACGTTACGCGCCCAGCGATCGGATCGCACAGGCTTTTCTGGGGCTGGATTCTCGTCGGTCTTTTGCATAGGACAACTGCCTCTATTTACTCGCGAGCTGTTCATCTACATACTTGATACATGGCTGAAGATCCTCGCGCGTGCGCGCATCGTCATCAATGAGCGCAACGCGAGTTCTAGCATCTTCGATCCTCCCGGCACGAAGATATGCCATACAAGCCGTCACCATATACTCCATATTTTCTGGATCTAGCTGCATCGCCTGTTCAATCGAAGCGACAGTGGCATCCGAATCTCCACGTGAATGATAGATCCATGTACGGATCTGATACAGTCGTGCACACTGTGGATCAATTTTCTGCGCGTGATCACACAAATCAATAGCATGCGTGAAGTGTCCTCTCCACCACTGAATCTGAGCCAAATTGAGTATTTGCTCAAGTGTGAGTTTGGCGTTATCAAATTCGGCCCACAGCGCCGATTCCTGCGGCAACAGTGGGCTTAGCAGAAGTGCCACCGGCGTCCTGGCTTCTTCACGAAGAGAGCCTATCCACTCTCTCCATGTTACGCACGTGTGCAGCCTGGAAAGATCTTTCCACGTGACAAAGACGCGCAGCCCTGAAACGAGCGATTTGACCGAGTTGAGTAATCGGACGTTTGCTTCAGGATCGGCATAGACCATGCTCCAAAGTGACTTTAGCCTAACAATCTGCCCGTCGGTCAGTTTGTCTCCATGTCGACATTGCGTCTCAAAGCTATCGACATATTCGGCCTCTTCTGCTAAAGTCAACGCTCGGAGGGCGGACTCCTCTGCTAACATAATATTGACCCACGGCAGTCGATTTAGTCCGCGCGACTTGCCGACAGTTCTGTAGTACATCATGCTGCCAATTACATGCTTAATCCTTTGCGCGCTTGACGATTTCAATTCGTCCTTATTGATGGCGATCCAGTACATCTGGCAGTTGGAGATGCGATGGCATGAATTGAAAATTCCGGACTTGAAATAGACCGGCCAGGCGTGGTCCTCAGGCGTCCCAAACCAGTTGCAGCACTTCTCAAAGACATACTTTGCGTAGGCCTCGTATTGATCATCGATAACGGTATCGCGAACCATGATCACAATATGAATTCGGGCCGCAATGGTGCGAATTAAATCAAACAAATCGCAATCTCCGTCTCGAACAATTGCATTCTCAAATGCAGCGCAATACAATACGAGGTTACGTGCTAAGTAGTGGCTCTTTCAGCTCGGCTCTATCGTGCTATGGGCTCGGTATAGTAAACGGAGAGACAGTTGCGTCACCTGCCGGACAACCTGCCACCGGCAATCCACGTGCTAATCCAATCTCAATGCAGATGCGACCGTTCACATCCCGAAGGACAACCGGCAGATCGTAGTCAATGTTCTGCCGTCGGATCTTCACAATCCCCTGCGAGAGTGGCGGATTCTGTTCAAAACACATCATCCTCATCATATAACAAGCTGCAATTGCGGGAATGCCTGCTGGCAGACGAATCGACCAGGTGTTGCCCGTATCACGGGTAAATCTTACGACGGAGGCTCTGGAATTCCCAGAAATTGTCACAGGTGTGCGAAAGTCTAAGACGCGCGCGAGTATCGTACAGCCTAGTCGGCAAATTGGCAGGTCGCGGAACGCTTTTGTATCATAACCAACGCCGTCTTCTGAAAACGGGTATGCATCGGCAAAGGTGTTTTCTGCCTCGATCGCCTGGGAATAATTGAAAGAGCCATATTGGGCATACTCGGGCGTGGAAGCAAGATGTACGCTAATTGAGACGATGGCGGCATCATAGTAGAGAGTCTCTTCGCTCTTTACCCCGTAAGGCAGTCGTGGTATGTTCTGCGGAATATTGCCAGACTTTGAGATCAGCCTGCCAACGCTGTTGCGGATAGAGGTCGGAATCCAAGAGACGATTGCGCTGCTGGGCACGATCCACCTCCGAAGCATAACGAAAAGTAAAGGGATTTACGAGAAGGCGCATTGCAGACAGGACCTATTTGGCCACATGCGCCCTTTAAATAACAATCTTAACAAGAGTACCACTAAGCTTACATCGTTGTATATAGGGCCTATGAGGCGAATATTTCGTATTCTGCCCCACACCTTACCGTCGCTACGTCCCGCCCAGCACACTCTCCAGATAACTGTTCCAAAACTTGCCGCCAGGATCTAACTGGCGTGCCAGTTGGAGAAACTCCGGCAGCCTGCTGTAAAGCGGGGCAATCGCTTCCGCAGACATCGTAAACAGCTTGCCCCAATGTGGCCGAGCGCTAAACGGAGCAAGCGCCGCCTCTATCTTAGGGAGCAGTGCCAGTACGTCGGCCTCTCTTTTGAACCAGGTGAAATGGATCGCGATGCAAGGCTGCTGATAACAGGGGCTGAGCCACTGGTCGTCTGCTGCAATGGTTCGGATTTCCGAGATCTGCAGCAGCGGTACAATCTGAGATCCCAGCGCATCAACCGCTTTCAGCGCTGCGATTGCATGCTGACGCGGTATAAAGTACTCCGTCTGAAGCTCCTCACCAACACTTGGCGTAAACTCGTGCTTAAAATGCGGAAGCCGCTGATACCATGGGCCGGGAACCCCCAACTGTTCGGTGCAGGGCTCGGCATCTACTCGTTCTACGGGATGCAGTTTCCGATCAGCCGCTTTGGCTCCAAAGACACCCACGCCATCTGGAACAGAATCCTCTGAGCGAAACTTAACCCACAGCTGATTAATATTGCTGCGGCTCCAATCGGTAAACAGGCTTACACTGTATCCAAGCTCTTCGATTGCATCGAAATTTCCTAGCGCCGTTTCTAGCGGCAGATCTCGATAAACCCTCTGTGAAACCTCGAAGGCGGGGATCACATCCAGCGTAACGCTCGCTACAATGCCGAGAGCTCCAAGCCCCATAACATAGGCTCCGAAAGTCTCTGGGTCCTTTCGACGCGACATATGCCGGATGCTGCCATCGGCGCCGACAATATCCATCGCCGAGATAGAGGTTCCAAGATTGCCGTTGGTGTTTCCCGATCCGTGCGTCGCCGTTGCACAAGCTCCGACAATGGAGATATGAGGAAGCGATGCAAGATTATGCAGCGCTGCGCCCTGCGCATGGAGAGTGGGGCCAATATCTCCATAGGTGGCCCCACCCTCCACAGTTACTGTTGACGAGCTTGGATCAAAGGGCAGCATGCCATTCAGGCGGCGCATCGATACCATTGTTCCGAGGCTATCTGCAATTGAGTTGAAACAGTGACGGCTTCCAAGGGCACGTATACGCTCGGATTCCCGCACCAATCCGCAGACCTGCTCGATAGTCTCCGGATACTCGATGCTGCGGGCCCGATAGGTATAGTTGCGAGCCCAGTTCGTCTCGATCGTCATACGTCGCAGATGTGATATGCCGCTTCAAGGCTCGTGAGGGCATCCTTTAGCGGGCTAAATTCCTGACCGACATACCCAGAGTAGTTTGTGACTGCGATAGCCTGCATGATTGCCGGGTAGTAAAGCTCCTGACTCTCATCCAGTTCGTTGCGCCCCGGATTGCCTGCCGTATGGAAGTGGCCTATGTAGTCAATGTTGTTCTTGATGGTGCGAATCACGTCACCTTCCATAATCTGCATGTGATAGATATCGTAAAGCAGCTTGACGTTTGGCGAGTTAACAGCCTGTATAACCTTAACACCCCAATCGGTATGGTCGCATTGATAGTCTGGATGATCCACCTTCGAGTTCAAAAGCTCGAGGACCAGTGTGACACCAGCATCCTCTGCTGCCTTTGCAACTCGTGAGAGGCCCTGTGCAGTCGTCTCGATGCCACGATCATCCGGCAGTCCATTTCGGTTGCCGCTAAATACGATCAGCGCTGGAATCTCCCATTTCTGTGCAAGGGCGAGGTTCTCATTGATCTCCCGCTCGATTCTGTCGTGGTTTTCAACCTTGTTTAGACCATCTCCAAGCGAGGCATGGCCACTTTGCGTGATGATCTTCTGGCCGCCATCGCGCACCTGCCCCCAAAGCTCCTGAGGACACATCTCAACCCCGGCATACCCGATGCGGCTTAATTCGCTAATAAGAGCGTTCGCCTCTAAATGCCTGCCAAAGCACCACCACGCTATGGATTGCTTGATTTTGTTTGCCACGTTACTGTTCTCCCGATCTGATTTCTGCTGAATCATCAGTGAAGTCAGCTTCAACTTGCAGAGAGTGATATCCTTCATAATCCACAGCCTTGACATCCGCCCTTCACGTTTCTATAATTGATAGTAGTTGTTGTGTTTACGCCATCGATCCCGCATGCGTGTTCTTCTCGCGAACCACGCGATGCCACTTGGCTGCTGACACCTGGTTTTATAGCGGTTTATAAGACGCTTCTGCCCAGAGCAGGGCGCCAGGCACTGTATCGCCACGACGTTCGATAGACAGGCCGGGTGCTTGTGTGGATCTATTCCGGGCAGATGCGAGGCAAGACTCTTGATTCTCCACCACGAACAACGCCAGTCGACGGTTCAGAAGATCGATCCGAAGATAATCCTGGCAAATACAATTCTTCAGCTCTCCGCAGTCGAACTCTCGCAATCGATTGAGGCTGAGCTCATGGAAAATCCTGCGCTCGATGTCCTTGACGAATCGAGCTGCTCCGGCGATTGTATCGACCCTGGCTCATGTCCCTACTGTTCTCAGCGAATGACGCGCAGCGATTCGCCTCGACAGGATTCGGATTCCCAGGACTCAGGCGAAATGGAATCGGATTCCGATTCGTCCTACCAAACCCGTAACTCGGCGCAAGATGAGGATGTGGATCCGGTCGGAAATATTGGCGCCGAGTTGAGCCTCAGAGAGCATCTGCTGGGCCTGATGCGTGCCTCCCTACCCCGAGAAGACTTCCAGATTGGCACCTACATCATCAGCAATCTCAACGAAAGAGGCTGGCTGGGAGACAGCATCGAGAGCATCGCGCTCGATTTAAATGTTGATCCGGCTGCGGTAGAGCGTGTGCTGCTTGAAATTCAGCAGTTCGATCCACCAGGCATTGGAGCCAGAACCATACAGGAGTGCCTGATGCTTCAGATCCGGCATCTTCGTGAAGAGGATGCGATAGGCGAACTGCGTCGGATACACGATCTTGCAGACCGAATGATTCGCCTGCACTTCGAACATCTTCCACTTCATCATTACGAGAAATTGGCACGATTGCTGAAGGCGTCTGTCGACGAGGTGAAAGAGGTCATCGAATATATTGGCACTCACCTTAATCCTTTCCCAGCAAGCCAGTTCATTCCCCCATGGAACGGCGGCAGCAACAGCGCAAAGTCATCCGTGCGGCCAGATGTCATCATACGAAGGCAAGAGTTTGGGTATGAGGTCGAGATCACGGGTTCTGATGCCGTTGGCCTGGCCGTCAACCCACTCTATCGCGACCTCTACAACAGCATCAAAGCCGGATCCGAACAGCATGCAGAGCAGTATCGGCGGCATGTGCTCGAGTATGTTGATCGGGCCGAACTGTTTATCAGAAACATCAATATGAGGCGGCAAACGCTCAGACAAATTACCAAATGTATTGTTGATTGCCAGACAGGCTATCTTGAGACTGGGTCCCGGCAGTTCATGCGGTCGCTAACCCGAACTCGCGTCGCGCAGATACTTGGCATTCACGAATCGACTGTCAGCAGAGCGACCGCTAACAAGTTTGTTCAGCTTCCCAATCAGGAAGTCGTAAATTTCGATATCTTTTTCAACACGTCTCTATCCATAAAAGACACGATGGCAGCCATCATCCACGGAGAGGACCCCTCAAATCCGCTTTCAGATATTCAGATTGCGGAGAAGCTTGCCGAACGAGGTATCGTAGTCGCTCGGCGGACCGTCGTAAAGTACCGAAATACGATGAAGATCCTATCCAGCGCGCGACGACGCAGATGAGCGCCTGCAAGTAAATTCGCTTAGAGATAGCGCATAACCAGCCAACGATAACGATGAGCTAACTCCATCTCCCCGCTTGCGTGCTCATCTCGTTTCATTACTCGATGTGAGGATTCCCACGCGTCCGGAGGCGGTCAACTAACCCTCTCCCGTGGTCTCCGCCGCGCACCAGCTTGCTGGTGAGGCAAGCGGTAGGAGGGTGAGGGTCCCGTAACGCACGCCGCGACCAATTTGCGCATACCACACTGCTATCTTGAGCTAGAATTCGCTGAAATCAGCTAAGCTTCCAGGGCAGCTCAAGGCTTGGTCGAGATTCGAAAGTCGGCCGCACCACCGGATTCTCCCGCAACTGGTCTAGAATGACCTCCAGAGCCTTCTCCATCTGCGGATCCTTGCTAGTCGCATAGTCCTGCGGAGTGATATCGATATCGATGTGAGGATCGGTGCCATAGTTCTCAACAGCCCATCCCACATCCTTGAACCAGAAGGAGTACTCTGGTTGGGTGGTAATCGTACCATCGGCAAGTGGATTCCTCGGCCAGATGCCAATAACCCCGCCCCACGTTCTCTTACCAATCAGAGTTCCCAGGTTCATCAGCTTGAACACGTGGCTGAAAATGTCCCCATCCGAACCAGCATACTGATTGGTTAGCGCGACGATTGGCCCACCTACCGAAGAGTTCGGATAAGGATCGGGCTGTCCCCACCGCGTAACGCAATAGCCAACACGCTTTCGGCTCAGTTTTTCCAGCAAAAGTTGAGATACATGTCCGCCGCGATTGTAACGTACGTCCACAATCATTGCGTCACGATCCACTTCGCTGAGATAGAGCCGATGGAATTCGGCATATCCGTGCGCGCCCATGTCTGGGATGTGAACGTATCCTACTCTGCCATCGGTCGCTTCATGAACGCGCGCGCGGTTTTGCTCAACCCAGTCTCTGTACCTGAGCTGAGTTTCAGATCGCAAGGTGACCACATTCACATCGCGAGGCGCTGCGCTGCGATCCGCATCCTGAACGGTGAGTGTAACCTCCTGGTTTGCCTGGTTGGTAAGCGCCTCAAAGGGTGTGATCGATTCGCTCAATCGCAGTCCATTAACCGCGAGCAATAGGTCTCCAGGCTTCACATTGACACCAGGAGTAATTAGCGGTGAACTTGCCCGTTTGTCGCCCGCGTCTCCACGGAGCACACGCTCAAATCGATAGGTTTCGGTTTCAGAGTCGTATCTCATATTTGCGCCAAGGAAGCCCTGCGGGTATGCAGGTTCATGACGGTAGTCACCGCCGCTCTCATAGGCATGGGATGTTCCAAGTTCGCCTTGCATCTCCCACATAAGATCAGAAAACTCACCGCGTGAGCCAACTCGGTCAATCAGCGGAGAGTACCGAAGCCAGACAGCATGCCAGTCGACGCTGGACATGTTTTCGGTCCAGAAGTGATCTCGCTGCAGCCGCCAAGCTTCGCGCGCCATCTGCTTCCATTCGACCACCGGGTCTACGGAAATGCGAACGCGAGCGAGGTCTACCCATCCCGACTTCCGTCCCTGTTCTGCCGCCTTTTCATCGGGCTTCGATCCTGCTGCGATCACCCGGAGACGATGGTTAGAGCTATAGATGAGCGCTTTTGCGTTCGCAGATACGGAGAAGCCAGAGATTCGATGCGCCAGAATCTCGTGCCGGTGCTCCTTCAGGTCCCACGACTCCAGAACGCCCCTGGGTGCATACTCTTCTGCTTCCGTCGGCCGAACAGCGCCTTCGATCGGATAACTTGAGAACAGCACCTTGCCATGAATGCCAACGATCTGATCGTAGCGGCCCTCTCCTACAGGTATCGCTACGACGCGATCTTGAATGCCCTCGAGATCTATCGAGAAAGGCGGTTGCCCCTTGCCCTTACCCTCGGCGGGCGCTTCCTCCGACGGCTCGTCAGCTTTCTCTTTCGATTTCTCATGTGCCTTACCATGATCTTCGCCAGGCGCATGCGGAAGTCGAAGGAAGGGTGAGATCGTCGCTGCCTGAAGCGTTATCACATACGGCCTTGATCCGCGAGGAAACCCGAGATCAAAATGGAGGGAATCGTAAACGGGGTTAAAATCGCGCTGACCGATGAAGTACAGGTATTTACCGTCAGGATCAAACGACGGCGAATAGTCTGCCAGCATGGGTCTAGTAACCGTATGCGGCACTTGCGCATTACGGTTCCACACCCGTATCGCCTGGGTATACATTGTCTCCGCAAATGCATAGGCCAGCCAGGAGCCATCCGGCGACCAGTCGAAACCAACTATCCGCGTGAAATTGCTCTTATCGACATGTGTCAGCGTCTGCTCGGCGGCATCCACGATGAGAAGCTCATGCCTGTGGTTGCTAATTGCAATTCGATCGCTATCTGGCGACGGCTTCATCGCGATGGCCTTGCCGATATCCAGTGATCCAAACCGTACCGTGAGCTCGGGCTTTCCTGGTGTGTGAATTTCGAGAGCCTCTTCCCCCTCCCGATCCACAACTACTGCTATACGCTTCCCGTCACTAAGCCATTGTGCAAGGCGCGTGCGCAGTGGCAGCCTCATCTCACAGGTAATTGGCAGTACGCTTCCTTCCCAATGCCCCAGGGCAAAACCCTGCCCGCGGCTCGTAAGTGCGAGCATATCCCCTTTGGGCGACAGAGCCCAGTAATCCATGTACTTTCCGGCATCAACAAAGCGCCTTTGGCGTTGAGCAAACTGGCTGAAGTACTGTAACTCAATCTTGAAGGTTGTCGAGGTGGAAGGATCTAAGACAAACAGGTCGGCGCCTGCATGATAAACGATTCGGGTTCCATCGGTGGACGGATACCGAACATAGAAGTCGGAATGGTAAGTGTGCTGCCGAAGGTCATCGCCAATAGGAGTGGTCGAATAGATGTTACCGACGCCATCATGATCGGATAGGAAGAATACGCGTTCGCCCAGCCACATCGGCCGGCCTATATTTCCGTTGAGTTTTATGAGGCGCTTGAACTGACCAGAGCCTTCCGCATCGATCCAGATATCGCCAGCCGTACCACCTTTGTAACGCTTCCACCGTGCGGGATCGTTATTATTTCTGCCAATAACGGTTCTGTTGCCACTGGCGACCGAAATGCTAACGGCCGGTCCAATCGGTTCACGCACAGGCATCCCGCCCGTGCAGCTAACCGAATAGACCACACCAATACGATCGATGGGCTGTTCATGATCGCTGGTAAACAACACCCTGGATCCATCCACAGACCAGCCGATTACGGTTGTAGCGACACCAAGGTACGTTAGCCGTTTCACTGGCCCCCCTGATGCGGGGATAATGTATACCTCGTTGTGTCCCTCTTCGCGTCCAGTGTAGGCGATCCACTCTCCATCCGGAGAGTAGAAAGGATGGCTGACTGCAGCAAGACCTGAGGTGAGACGCCGCGCTACTCCCCCTTCAGCATCCACCGTCCACAGGTCGTCTTCGCTAACAAACGCTACAGAATTACCGTGGATAGTGGGAAACCTGTAGTAGCCAGACAAGCTCATTATGCTCTCCATTTAGCAGGTGGCTGCAACCCCCTGGCAACGAAAAGTGAACGTTGTCGGCAAGGTATCATTTAGCACCCACTCTCTATTATGTTGTTTCTTACAAGCCGCCAGGCAGCTTTGCGCCAATAGCATGCGACAGTGCAGCTCTTGCCTGATTGACATCAAGCGTTGCGACAGTGACGTCGCTTTCGGCCGACTCGAGCGCAGTCTCTGCATCAGTGATATCAAGAAACAGTCCGAGCCCTGAACTGAAGCGGCCAACTGCGATGCGAAGGCCCTCTTTGGCATTAAACAGGGCATCTTTTGCTGAAGAGATTCGCTGTTCAGCCGTTTTCATAGCAATGTACGCTTGCGCCACATCAGATGCCACCTGCAGCTCCGTGCTCTTCTTCTGTGCAACAGCAATAGCTGCATTCGCTTTCGCTTCTCGGACTTTACCAGCGGTAAGGCCCCCATCAAACGGGTCCCACGATAACGATACGCCGACATTGAAGGCGTCGTTTCCAGGCACGAAATTCGCGCCAGTTGAACCCAGACCGAGGCTTGCGGATACCACCGGCGAGTTGTTTGTCCTGGCAGCCCGAATGCCATGCTGCGCAGATTTTAACGTATCGCTTGCAAGTTTAACGTCCAGCCTGCTTTTGAGCGCGGCAGCAACAAGGTCTGGCAGGGAATCAGAACTAGCAGTTGGAGCATTTTCCTGAGTGATGTTTATTGGCGTGCGGGGGTCAATCCCAATAATCAGCGCAAGATTGATGCGTGCCAGGGATGCCTCGGCTCTTGAAGCGGTAAGAGATGTAACACCCTGAGATACGGAGGTTTCTGCCCTTGCGACATCCGATGGCAAACCGACCCCTGTCTTTAGCTGCGCTTGCGCAAGATCCAATTGTTTTTGTCGATTTGCAAGGCTGGCTTCACTGATCTGTTGGACGCGAACTGCATTGGCATAGGAATAATATGCCTGGCGCGTGGACAGCGCCAGATCTTCACGGGCTTTTAACAGACTATCCTGGGCCGCAACCTCTAGAAAACGAGTCTGCGCTACTACTTCACGGGTGTGCTGAAAATCGAAGAGGAGCTGTTTTAGAGCTGCCGTGCCTTCATATCCGGCAATAGACTGAATTGCAGAAGACGGCCGTCCCTGGACGGTGTTGAGCGACTCCACGTCGTTGTAAGTCAGTCCGACTGCGACCTGCGGTTTGGTCGCAGCGCGCGCTTCATCCGTGCGCGCTTTAGCGGCGAGCACAGCCTGCTCCGCGGCTTCAACGGTTGGCTGATGCACGATCGCAATGCGAACCGCCTCGTCTGATGACAGCGGCCGAGCAGGCACGTCCTTGTTCAACGGCGCCATTGGAATTGTTATCGCCGCTGGAGTAGCGGTATGGACGGTGTTCGTTCCCGGCGTTGTTCCCTGACCTAAAGCAGGAACCATCGATGCAAGGCAAATGCCTGCGCAGACCGTAACTGGTGCGGGCCTCCAAGACATCTATTCTCTTCTCCCCCTGGCATATCGCCAAACGAATTTGACTGTGGCACACAATCGCCGTGATGTTCACAGCTACTGCTCGTGCCGCTGCTCCGCTGGGTCTCTCCGTTGAGGGTCGGGAGAGAGAGAAACCGCGCGCAAAAGTACACTTAACAGTCTCAGGATCTCTTCTCGTTCTTTTTGATCAATCTGCGACAGCGCTTCTGCCGCCTGCTGCAGCCGGATCTTCTTGCGAGTTCGCATCATCTCATTTCCGCGCTCGCTCAACTGCAGGAGACGCTGTCTCCGATCCTCCTGCATCATAACACGCTCAACCAGCCCGGCTCGTTCCATTCTATCCGCAATTTGTGTCATCGCGCTGAGCGAGATACCAAGTTCATCACGCAGCGAGGTCATCGTGCGGGGGCCAAACTGGAGTATGGAGCAGGTTCGCAGTTGTGCCATCGGCACCTCTGCGGTTGGATGATCCGGTATCAGCGTAAACAGCTTGCGGTGCAGAACTGGTAAGAGAGCTTCAAGCTGAAGCGCCTGTTCCTGAAGCTTTTCAAGCTCATCGTACTCTGCCTCCAATACGCTCTCCACCATGTCCAACATCTCCGACCCATCCGCCATCCACAGATCTCCACAGCCCGAATTGTGATCCCGGCCGTCCGTGCGTCTACGCTATCAGACACCTTCGAAACTGACGATTTGGTGCCCAAGCACTCTTCGAATATTAACGACGCAGTAATCTCCGTCCATTTCAAAATCGATTGCATGATCTCGTGGCTGCAGGGCTACACGCGATGGCGCCGCGCCAGTTCTCAAAGCAAAGCGAACATCGCTGATTGGAACGGCATCCTCAATAAACTCCGATGCTGCGGTTCGACGCTGCGGCATGAAAGGGATGAGATGCACGATCAGGCGCGAGCCTCCGTCTGTCTCCTGCCGAAGTACCGAAATCTCCATAGAGGATGGAACGTTCGAAAGGGGTCTTACCAGCGGATCTGGCATTAGCTGTTCGAGCATTCTGCTCACCATATCTCGGTAAACGTAGAATGCATCTTCACGGTACCCCGTAAACACGGCCGCGTAAAGGTATCCCGTCTTTTTATCCGCTGAGATCGCGCCAATTGGGTTACCCGTGGGTGCATCAACCGGCGTTTGCGCATGAGAAGAAAACAGGCCCGGTGCACGATTGAAGTATGGTTTCCACACCTCACCTAAAGGCTCCGCTCCGACACTTGGCCTAACGTAACTACCCTCTTTGTAGTTCACAAACTCTGTCTCGGGTAGCCCCTCGCCAAGCAGGTCGCCAAGTCGCATGTAGGAAGGCGTATAAGGGCATGGCTCAAGGTACTCGACCGGACTTTCGGTCAGGCCAAACTGTCCCTCATGCAGCGTCGCTTCATGACTAAACAGAACAGCTCCACCGTCCTTCTGGAACGCATCGAGCCGTCTGGCCATGTCAGCATCCAGATAGCCCTTATCTGGAATGATGATCAGCCTGTACTGGCTCAAGTTATCACGATCTGCCGTCTCGCCGCTCCATTGGATTTTGAGCGCCATAAGCACAGACGCCGCACCTTCAATAGTGCTGTCGATCCTTAAAGCCCCGAGCGAATCCTGCTCTCCCGCGATGGCCTCCTTTGTTGACGGCAACAGCAGGACCGCTGCCTCAGCCAGAGGGACCGCGTTACGGCAGAACGGTTCAACCGCCTCAACTCTCTGGTAGACCTCACCAATAACGGAATAGGCGCCCCGATCCAGATTTCCACGCGGATGAAGTTGGTCCCCGATATTAACAACGCCACCAGCAGCCAGTATTGTCGCTGCCTCGTAATGAAGCTGTGGCACGGTTTTCAAGCCGCCGAAATCGGCCCATGACTTGTGGAATCTCGCGGTCATCCCCTGCACGGGTCGAGGGTACGTGCGCAGCATGCGCGCATAGGTCGGAAAATAGAGGTATCCCCAGCCGCCGGTCGTTAGAGACTCGATCTCAAGTTGAGTGAGCACGTCAAGTTCTCGATGCACGTTTGCCGTAACACGGCTATTAAAGAAGGTGGTTGCATTGGGCCGAAGGTCTTTGCATAACTTAGTCAGCCTCGTGCTGTATTCGCGAAGAATCTGCCAGGTTTGGCGTCGGTGCGCATCAACGTCGTTGCGGGAATCACCAAGGCGAGCGAGGCATTTTTCGCAAAAACATCCAGGACCAGGCGGAAAATAGCACATGTCATAGAAGATGCCATCAGCATCGTACTGTGTTAGAACCTCTTCGGTCTGTGCAGCAACATAGTCGATGTACTCTTTGTTACCAAGGCACATCTGATACCAGCCAGCCTGGTTCGCATTCGGTCCCCACAGCTTGCCATCTTCCAGCCGCACCACATATTCGGGATGCGTTAGCCCCATGTGCTGATCGACCCTGAGTGAGATATAGACCGGGGTAGCGATTCCTTTGCGCTTGCAAGCCTCTATCTGGGCGCCGAGTAGATCAAACTTGAGGGAGGGGTGCATGGTCCCAGCAACGGTCGGATAGTAACTCATGCCGTGGTGACACTTACCAAACAGGGTTACCCAGTTAACTCTGGCTTCAACAAGCGTTGCTGCAAATTCGTCTGGATCAAACGAGGAACCAACATCCGGAATCTGAGGTGCGGTATGAAAATCGAGGTGAATCTGGCGAAACCTGTCTGCGACCAGTTCGCCCGCGGTACCTGACATTGGCGGCGCTCCTAAGGGCAATCGGCAGCAACGGTGGCTGCCGTGTTGCACCTATTATTCGGCGCCCAAAGCCACAATCCCTACCTCAATCTGTTCCCGTAAGTCTGTCTTCAACTGAAAATGGCAGCACCCACTGCCTCCCCTGCGCTGCAGGCGCTGGTGGTTGATGAAGGTGCGGCGCAAGTTCGGCGCGGAGTTTTGCGGCAGTGCGGGTGACAAAGGAGTTCGAGGCCGCCGCATCTGCTGCGGTCGATCGCAATAACTTGATGGTAAGTTCCAGCGAACGAACCTCGTGGGCGCAGCTAGCGCAGCGAATCAAGTGCCGCTCAATCTCGGTAGCAGACGACTCGTCAAGCGCACCATCAGCGTGGAAATCTATTAACTTCCTTACTTCTTCGCACCGCATTCTAACACTGCTCCATTCGGATCGATCGTACTAACCCATTTGTTTACAAACACTGCCAACGTCTAGGCTTCGTCCCACGCTTCTGCAAGACGGTCGCGCAGCGCCCTCCGCGCGCGATACAGCAAAGACTTGGTTGCTGCAACCGATCTGCCCATTATCTCGGCAGCCTCTGCATGATCCCATTGTTCAACATCGCACAGGATCAGCGCCATCCGCTGGGGCTCTTCCAGGCTGCCCATGGCGCTTTCGATGAGCGCGCGTGTCTCAATCGTCGCGGGCGATGATACTGGCTGCTCAATCGATGCCATTTCAGCCGGTTCCAAAATATCGACCTTTAAATCGTCCGGCAGCAAAGCGGTCAGCGTGGCGTGCCCGTAAGGTAATTGGATTTGCACAGTCTAACTCCCCAGGGGGGTGAAAAGGATCAAGCTGAGGCTGAT
>CAIXIX010000403.1 GCA_903919615.1 uncultured Chthonomonas sp. | reverse complement strand
CGATCTCCAAATACCCGCATATTCATTGGGTTGGGCGCCATAAATGCCAGTATGCGCAGAAGCTGTTTCGCGGGCTCGTCCAGCTTTGCGAAGCTCGTCTCCCACGTGATGGCGACGCTCGCCGGGTATTGCATTAACCGCGGGTTGAACCAGCGCATAACCTTCTCGAGGGACTTTTCCCAGATCTCGATATACTTTGCGAAGGAGATCCCCTGCTCCCCGATATAGGCGGCCGCCTGCGTGAGCGCCAGAGGCAGCTGGCCAAGAAGCTCGGCGAGTTTGGCG
Organism: uncultured Chthonomonas sp.; assembly: GCA_903919615.1. Lineage (GTDB taxonomy): Bacteria > Armatimonadota > Chthonomonadetes > Chthonomonadales > Chthonomonadaceae > CAIXIX01. The sequence continues at coordinate 1,285 of CAIXIX010000403.1, read as the reverse complement.
GCAGCTGCGCTGTCTTCTTGAGTTTTTCTGCGTTTGCTTGCGGTTGAGCTGAGCAGATAGTCTGCAGATGCCTCGACTGTGAGGACATCCAGGTCGAGCTGATGGACGGCATCCGGCCAGTTGCTGAGGCGCGATGTAATGAGCACCTGCCCGTGGCCGGCAAGCCGGCCGAGCAGCGCCTCCACGGCTTTGGCCGCGTCTTCGTCGTCGACGTTATCGAAGATGAGGAACCAGCCGGGGTTGTTCTGCAGCCAGCGCAGAGCCGCCGCAACCTGCGCCTCCGCCTCTCTGGCTTCGTGCTCCGGCAGGTTTAGCACCATCGGCCCGCAAAGCGATGCCAGGCTGCTTTCCAGGTTTTCCGGGCTATCGGCCTTCACGAAGAGCAGGGCGGAGAAATCCGTGCGATTGGCGAGCGCGTACTCTATCGCCGCGCGGGTCTTGCCAATCCCGCCCAGGCCGTGAACGGCAGCGGTCGCCGTGATGGCGGCTGCGCGATGCGAGCCGGAATCCCGGATTACTCCTAACGTTGATTTGATCTGCTCAAGGAACTCGTCGCGGCCCTTGAAAAGTTCGCCGATGGAGCCGAAGGGGAGGTTGGTTGGACGAGCAAGGGCGGGGTTGAGCCCCAGGTCGTTAAACACCTGCGGAACGAAATCGTGCAGGCTAGCGACGGGTTTCGTATACTGGCCCGTTACATGCATCGAATCAAGATGGGCCTGCTGCAGCGCGGTCTGATCCGCAGTTTCGACACTTTCATTGTCGTCCCGATTTGCATCATCGGCAACGATGTAGACCAGTAGCCTTTTGCTAATCTCTCTCGCCATATGGTATTCCCACTGGGTCGCGGAACGCTCCGGCAACGGATCCGGCAGGGTCAGGTTTAGCCTGGCAATGGCGTCTCGCACGTGCTGCGGCGTTGGAATATATCCGCAGCGCCGGCCGACGAGGTGCACCACCACATCTGCATCGGCGATGTACCCGCCGATGGCCTCAAGAAGCAGCCCGCCTCCCTGGCGGAACTCCTCCTGAGCGAGTACCTCTATTCGCTGCGCGGTCTGCCCTCTCAAGGATTGGGCCAGCCTCCGGCGGTACGAGCCAAATTCGCTCGATACGCAGGAGATAAAGATTTTGGTTGGCGCTGCTGCAGGTTCGGATGGCATACGGCTTTTCTTCCTTTATCAATAAACGAGTAATGCCGGCACGCGCACGAAAATTACGGGTTCTGGCCGGGCTCAATCGCTGCCCGGCAGGCTTAACAATTACATGTGCAGTTTCGTGCTCGTGG
>CAIXIX010000402.1 GCA_903919615.1 uncultured Chthonomonas sp. | reverse complement strand
CGCCGTTACCCTCCGATAGCTGAAAGGCAGCCTGCTTTCAGCTTTGGTTCTGGCTCTGCCAGGTTAGGTGCGGCCATGGAGGGGAATAGGGTAATAGGGTAAAACGGTAAATGGGTAATGAAGTAGACCTTTACTTGAAGTTCGGATGGCGATGATAGGTTTAGATTATGGATGATAAATACGTTCCTATTGAGGAAATGGAGATGTTATCGACCTTTGTTGAGATTGCGGAAGCAATCTGGAATTCCGTGCAAACGTGGGACTCGCTTTCGCGAGAAACGGTTGGAAAACAGATCATTCGTGCAGCGGACAGCATTGGTGCAAACCTGGTAGAAGGTGACGGTCGGTATTCAGTGTCCGATACGGTTCACTTTTTCGTGATCGCACGAGCCTCAGCACGCGAAACCTGCTACTGGATCAACCGCTCCGAAACTCGGTCTTTGATGTCCGCTGACTTTGCCATCGATCTAGTCGGTAAATTGAACGAGGCAACCCGCCAGCTCAATGGTGTGATCAAATACCGCAGCAACCTCAAATCGTCCGGCGTCCTCAAAGATAATAGCGCGGACTACCAGTGCGATCTTGAGCAAACGTAACACCGAGCCGACCAAATTACCAATTTACCCGATTACCAAATTACCCAGTTACCGTTCCCTTGACGCTGTTCAACCTCTATGGTACACTTTGTGTGTTCGCAGGCGGTTGGCTCAGTGGTAGAGCACTTCCTTGACACGGAAGAGGTCATTGGTTCAAATCCAATACCGCCTATACATAAGTTGAGTTCAAGCGCATTTTGAGCTTAACTTGAGCGCTTCCTTTTGATCCCCAAGCCCTCTATACACTCCACTTAGAGGGCAAAATGCAGAAAACAGCACTTCCTTTCCAAAAAAGTTCACTCGGAATCGACCTCCAAACGCTCCGGCAGAGTCGCGATAGCTGGCTGCTAGATGGGGAGATTCGCCAGCACTCCAAGGCCACTTTGGAGAACCGTAGACTCATCCTGGAGAAGCTGCTCTGGTTTCTAGACGAGAAATCTTATGAGAGATGCGGACTTGCCGAACTGCGGCAGTTTCTGGCTTATCTAGGTCGCAGCAACGACGAAGGCGGTAGATGGGGCAATCCTCAGGTGACCCGCGCAGCGCTCCCAAGCACTGTCCAGACCTACTACAGGCACCTACGAACGTTCTTTGCCTGGATGGTCACAGACGACATCATAGAAGTGTCTCCGATGGATAACCTGCGAACTCCTATCGCAAGAGCAGACCAGATCCAGCCGTTCACCACCAAGCAGATCGACCAACTCCTAATTGCAGCCAGGCAAAGTAACCATGCCAAGCGAGACGAAGCGATCGTGCTGTTCTTGCTGGATACCGGCGTACGCGCTTCAGAGCTGTGCGGCATCAAGATGGGGGACATCGACCTGCAATCCAGGCGTTGCACCATTCACGGCAAAGGCAATAAGAGTAGATCAATCTATTTCGGGCGAGGTACATCGAAGGCAATCTGTCAATACCTGAAGGCGACAACTCGCAGGCAGGACGACTTTTTGTTCGTGTCGGACCGTGGGGAAGATGGACCTGAGCCGTTGACACGCTCCGGCTTGGCGCAGATTATTAGACGGCTAGGAAGAGTGGCAGAGATCGAAGCGACACGTTGTAGTCCGCATACATTTCGGCATTCCTTTAGCATCGAGTTTCTAAGGGCAGGCGGTATTCAATTCGCCTTGATGTCGCTGTTGGGCCATACGGATCTCAAAATGACCGCCCGATATGTTCACCTCGCCCAGGCGGACGTAGAGCACCAACACAGGCAGTTCTCTCCAGTGGACAGGCTTAAGGGACGCGCAAGATGAAGCAGGGCACGATGTAATAACATGCAAAGTGGTGGCTATCACTATATAGAAGCACACCCATGGCGCTCACGACTGCGTGAGCGCCATTTAACCGCTTCAAGCATGGTCGATCATTTAACTACGTGGATTGCCTATCGATTTCGATCTCTCATCCTGTCTACCGGCGAATAAAGAACGTGTTGTGTAGCCACGTCAGCATCTGAAAGCTTTACGTATCTCTGCGTCATTTTGGCATCTGAATGGCCAAGCATCTTCATCAATGCGATCTGCGTGCCGCCTTCCCGGAGCCACTGAATGGCAAAGGTGTGTCTAAATGTGTGGGGACTACATCGCGTCGCTTTGATGTTGGCGGCTCTTCCTAATCGCTGAACAAGCTGGCGTAGGCCCGATCTTGTAAGCGCTCCGCCTGCGCGTTCGCCACGATCCGATGCGAACAGTACATCTTCGGTATCACGGGAGTCCTCTTTCAGATATTGGAATATGGCTCGTTTGGTGCTGTCTCCAAACGATATCAGGCGAGGTTTGTTCCCCTTACCCAATATCTCGCAGGTGTTTTCCGATAAGTCTATGTCTCGAATTCTGATGTTGCATAGTTCAGTGGCCCGAACGCCTGTGTCAAGAAGAAAAAGCAGAATTGCGGTATCGCGGCGCGGATGTCTACTCTTCTTAGCAATCGCCAACAATCGGTCAATCTGATCCAAACTCAACGGGTCAATTTGCTCATTACGATTAATCTGTGTGGTAACTCCGTCCATGGGATTGGCGGCGATCACGCCCTTCTCGACAATATAGGCGAAGAAAGTGTGCAGCCTCGAATAGTAGGTTTGCACGGTGCCGGGGCTTGCCTTCTCGCGCAAACGGGGGTTCCCCCATCTACCACGCGCGTCATTGTGCCCGTTGGTCACATAGGCCAGGAATCCCATCAGTTCATCCTCACCACATTCATGTAGTTTCCTGTCGTCAAGGTACCACAGGAGTTTTTCAAGCACGATTCTGTGATTTGCGATCGCTTGATCTGAAAATTGGCGCACGTGGCACCGATTAAACCATTTCTCGATCCACTTTGACAGATCAGACACGCTGATACTCGATTGCGCTCCGGGTGATGTAGGCGTTGCGTTTTCCATTAGGTCATCCTTCTTCTTTGATTTCGTTGAGAAGGCAGACTTGTTTACCTGCCGAACGCGAGTTCGCTATCGGATTTGTAAACATAAAGCGACGATACCTGCCGTGGTTGTCTCATACTACTATACTCAATCCAACTCGCCAAACATAGAAGCACAATTTGTCAAATAGCAGAACCGGTAAGAGCCAATACCGAACGAAAATGAAATCGATTCTCGCTTCCATTTTTGGCTCCCGCGTTTGAGTATGATATTAGAGGCTCATTCAAAACTCGTACCTGCGAGGTCCGGGCCGATGGCCCCAATACACAGGGAGAAGTAGAGTTGACGATAGCAGAAAAGGCGAGACACGCCGCAGGATTATCCATAGATCAGGCTGCAAAGCAGGCTCGCGTCGGGGTTCGCTACCTGCGTTCGTGCGAGTTACATGGTGGAACAAGTTTTGTGCTGGCTGAACGACTATCCAGAATGTACGGATGTGCGATCGACGTATTTCTATATGGCGACGGCATGGAGACTACAAAGAAGCGCCGGAAGACTTGAAGAAGGTACAGCACACCTGGTAAGGGCAATCAAGCCATGGGCAAGAGAAACCGAGGGGCACTCCTGAAATGTGGGTGGATTGACATTCCTTGCGCCTGGATAACGGGTCGGCCGCTGGGAATCAGCAGAATGGCACGTGGCGTCAGGGCAACAAATGATCCTCGTTCTCGTGGCCGTCTTACTTGTATTTGATCGCCATTATTGTTGCATGGTCAGGGTATAAGTGGACCGGACGCCTACGTCTCTTTCAATCCTGACGTAGGGATTATTTCTATTCCGTTGTGACAGCACTCGTTGTTCGGAGCCGCAACAAACGTCGGCACCTGAGTTTCCGCCGCGTCAAAAGTCACCTCGGTCAAACAATCTGTATTTGTTATTGTTAACGTACCGTTGACGATCGCATGAACGCACTGCCTACGTTCACAGTAATCGCGGTCTGTGGCCACCACCTACAGACTATTTTCGGTGGTTACTTCCACTTTTGTACAGGTCAATTGAGTATAGTCGTGTCCCCGATCCGCTAATGCGTGAAACCGACATCAGTTCCGCGATCATTCTGGGTTCAGATACAACCGGATTCGAAGCGATTTGCACCGACTGTCCAGAGCGAGGTCGCTGAGAACGGATAGCGAACCGGCAATGCAGGCATCCCTTCGCTACAAACGGCATATCGCAACTGCAAATAATGTGCGTGAAGAACAGAAATCCAGAAATCCAGAGGAAGGATATGAGCATTCTAACTACAATTGAAGAGGTGGCGCTTTATCACGACGCTCAGCGGTCGGGATTCGTGGCTGTCCGCATAGAAGGTAGGCAACGCTGGTGTCACTTGAGTAAGCTGGAAGCAATGCTTGGCAGCGTCCCAAGTGCCAAGGATGTAGGCGTATCACAGGGGGAGTTCTATAAATGTAACCGTAGTGTTGAAAACCTGGCGCGTATTCAGGTGGCATTCGTTGATCTCGACACTTATGACTCGTCGCATCTCCAGACCCTCTCGGCGGAGGAACAGGTAATGTTGTTACTTGAGTATTGTGAAGACAAGCAGATACCACCGCCGTCATTTATCAACAGCTCGGGGCGTGGCCTTCACTTGAAATGGCTGCTCACAGATCCTGTACCGCACGCTGCTTTACGGAGGTGGAATACGGTGCAAAAATGCTTGGCAGACGCATTCGACGAATATGGTGCAGACAAGGGTGCTCGGGACGCGTCACGGTGCCTGCGTTCCGTGGGCACTCGCAACCCAAAGAATGGAAAGCTCTGTAGAACAATTTGGGTAGATGTTCGGGCAACGGGACGTATCAACCGATGGGAGTTTGAAACATTATGCACAGAGGTTCTACCGGTTAAACGATCGGTCTTGAATAGCCAACGTCGGCAGCGTAAAGCTGAACAGTCAACACCTGTTAACATGCAGCCGAAGCAGACGAATGGTCAGTCTCCTAAGGTGCTGTGGCTTAAGAGACTTGAAGACATGCGCACACTGATTCAGATAAGAGGTTGGCAAGATGGCGTGCCGACGGGCTGCCGTAACAATTTCCTTGTGATCGCTGCGACCGCAATCACCTGGACAACTGACCCTGATCTGGAAAAACTGACCAATGCAATCGATGATTTTGCGAGGGAGTTTTGTCCGACCTATTCACAAGCTGACGTGCGTTCGTCAACACGGTCCATCATTCGCCAATGTGTTGATGGTAATCTCCGTAAATACGGGGATGGCAAGATCATCGATATGCTGAAAATCCAACCGTACGAGCTTAAACAACTCCGTACCATCATTGGTGAAGATCTTCGAACTGAGCATCATCGTATAAATTGCCGCTTGCGTCAACGAAAACAGGATGACCGAGAAACATACGAACGCCGGGCTAGTCAACTTCGGCGGCATACCGAATTCCGCCGAAATGAGGGCGAGTCCGTTGAAGAGATCGCCTATATGATGGGTTGTAGTGTTAGCACTGTTAAGTCGCGCCTATCGTCGAAAACTGTCACGAAAGCTGACGTTGAGCACGCAAATCAGAAAGCATCTCGAAAGAGCCAGTTGGTCGTCTTTGATTCACATCTAATAGCGCAGATGCTAGATAGTATAGTCTGCTAAACAGACCATCAGGCACCGCACGTGGACACTTGGATCTCCTCTGACAAAACCGTCTAAGAGTATCCCGCATGAGTGTCTACCCACGGATTTCGGAATTATTTTGCGGGTAACCCGACCATCAGAACATGCTTCGGCACGGATGCTTCACACAAACCTTCGTTGGACACCATCCGTATTTCAGCGGGCGGATGCCTGAATTTGCGACGCATGCGAGGTTTGTCCGCAATACACGGATGCTTTGATATCCTACGAGCATCATTGATACCCGCATTGCTGTAACCCACAGGCACATTATCACTTCACTCACTCCCCACAACCTTCCCCACTATAGGCTACGCCATTCCATACTTAGAAAGGACTTAGTCCATCTTACGGCCGGTTGTCCGTATCACACACTGGCACACGTGTCCTTCGGGTGAATGAGTGAGAGTGCGAGCCTTTTATACCCTCGTCCAGCCACAATAGTGAGGTTCTAAAGGTGATTATTCACCCTGGCAGTCTGCGCTCTGACCTAAAAGCTCAACATGGCGAGATAATGCCGACCTCATAATATTATCTATGGCGCAGGATGACATTCGGTATAGTTCCCAGCATAACATAGGACAGATCAAATTGAAAGACGACTCCGTTCACAAGGTCCTGAAACCAGACCTATAGGTACTGCGAGCTTCATTGATATCGATGCCGAGCAGTGGAACGCATCGCTCACCACACTCACTCCCCACATCCTCCCCCACCATAGGCTACGCCATTCCCTTCTTAGAAAGGACTTAGTCCTGCCTCCTGTGCGCAGACATTGGCAATATTGGACTCCTTTATTGGCGAATGAGCCTTGATATCGCAGCTTGCTGCGTTTCCCTTCGTGTGAGGTTTGTACCTAGAATGTCCATTTTGGCAACAAATCATGCCGAAACTGCACGGACTATGCGCATTATTGGCCGACTAGCTCATAGGAATGTTCAAAAGATGCCGAGGCGCTCTTACCGGTATATACAAGTGGGAGCGGGTAAATTGAGATCGCCCTGAACTCGATTCCGCTGTTTTGTATTAACTGCGGGACTTGGGTTCCCACATTTCACTTGGAGAGTGTAAAGCAATGTGCAGTGCAAGAAATCGAAGATCGCGCCGCGATGTAGGTTTATGCCCAGCGGGGCACCAAATCGTTCGCAACATGGTCGTGGCCGGGAAGAGAAATATCGATATCCGCCAGTATCTTAAGGACAATTCGCATGTTCACGACCTCAATGACGCGTGGTTCTACAGAATACGCTCATCGGAGGAGATACAGGATCTATTTTGTCGTCAGACGCTAGAGGCAGTCCAGGAAGGCTGTAGTAGACGGGCAAAGCGCTTAAGGGTGCTGTATGCCGGTGTCGACGAGTTACTAAAGAACATAGGCATCCTGACAGATGACTTTCGTGAACTACATGTTAACGATGAACTCGCCGCCAATGTGATCGAGAGAAAAGAATGTGGTACTTCGCTCGGCGCTTCCGGCGGCGTGAGTGGATCTATCATAAATGTGCTCAATGACTCATCGATCAGTCTGCCAGAACATAACCGGCTTCGCCGAGACAATATCAAAGGCGACGTGTTGGCCTGGACGATGATCTGCAGCCTGCTTAACCAAATACGCATCGAGGTGGCAGATTACGAAAAGAACGTCATCGCGGCTAAACACCCATGTGAAGAGGAGATCGAGGCGATGGTCGATGAGAGGGCGAAGAGCAAGCTCAACGCGATCCTAGAGTCGTTTGAGGCTCAGGTAGACGACCACGACCGTGCTGTTGAAGCTGAACAGGCCTAGTGCGGCAGAGAGAAAATAATCCCGGCGTAGGGATTATTTTCTCAGCTTTAATAAGCCGAAGTCACAAACGATATCGACCGGCTAAATCGTGAGATCTGGACTGTACCAGCATCACTACCATCAGCCATCAGCGATATCGTAGAACGATCAACGCCTCGACGACTTTAGGATTCATAGCTCGTTCTCAAGGCTGACGGTACTGGAACCCAATGCAAGCTGAAGTCCACGCGAAAGTCACTGGGTTTGATCTTCCGCTTTTCTCCAGACAAATTCTCAGCGTTTGAACCAGTGTCGATCCCCAAAGTCGAGCCATCAGTGAAATGGAGAATCATCGCTTCACTCTGGTGAACATCGTCTATGTCTTCACGGAAACCGTACTCGACATGGTCAACGGTTTTGCCCACGATCGCGTCGATCTGACAAATCGAATAGCGTTTCTCAGCCTGGCGGGTTATTTTGGGTAGTGCGAGCTTTGCGTAGTGTATCTCTGACGCGTCTTCTCCGGTCATTTTGAAATGCTTTTCCAAACTCGAAAGCAACTCTACCAGGCCACTTACGCAATCATCAAGATCACGGTTAAAGGTATCGAATGCGTCGATCCGTTTCGCCGGTGAGCGCGTCCCGTGCGCAGCAAGCCGACGCTGATCGCTGATTGTTGCTAGGCTTGTCCACAGTATCGAGGTTGCGGGCAATATGTTGAGTGCTTTGAGGCACTTTATGGTGTTGGTGCTGGCAACATTCAAGGCCGCACCGGTCGAACTGGCGATTGCAGCAATGCAATCTTTGTTAAGTCCATCAATAACGTATCCGTACAACGCTTTGTGCGCATCCTCATAGGCGTAATTCGTCTCGGCACCTGGGTAGTTCGGAGTACTAGTACAGAGTTTTCAAAATACTGCTAGCCATTAGGAGTCATTTCGTCTACCCACGTCGAATCTGTGGTCAGGAGGTGCCCAATGGCCACAAGTGTTAATCGGCGACAGCTTGAACTCGCTGCTGAGGAGCGCTCAGAGTTGGAACGTATCAGCGTTTCTCGTACGATGTCGGCTAGTAGGATTATGCGAGCTCGGCTAATGCTCGCCTTTTCTAAAGGCGACCCGGTTTCCGTTATTGCGTCGAGCCTAAACGTCAGCGAATCCACGGTTCATGTTACGGTTGCACGAGCTCTGGATCGAGGCGTGCTGGCTGCGCTCAAGGATTTGCAGAGACCAGGCCGACCGAATATCATAACGCCCGAAGCCTCTGAATGGTTGGTCAACTTGGCATGCCAGAAGCCTAAAGACGTTGGCTATCCGCACGAGCTCTGGACGCTCGATTTACTTAGCAAGCACATACGACGCCACTGTGAAGCTGCCGGACATCCGAGCTTAGCACGCATCGTTCGCTCGACCGTTCACAAGATACTGTCACGTCGCGAGGTACAACCTCACAAGATGCAATACTACCTCGAAAAACGTGACGCCGATTTCGATACCAAGATGGCACAGGTCCTGTGCGTCTATAAGCAGGTCGCTCTCTACCGGAACGAAGGGCTGCCGGGCGATCTGTGCGCTGTAATCTCGTTCGACGAAAAGCCCGGAGTGCAGGCAATTGGCAATACGGCTCCCGATCTGCCTCCTGTGCCAGGCAAGCATCGAAAGCATAGTCGCGATCACGAGTACGTCAGGCACGGGACGGTATCCCTGCTAGCCGGGCTTGACCTCATGAATGGATCTGTTCACGGCATAGTCCGGGATCGCCATCGCACCGCTGAGTTTATCGAGCTACTGACGCTCCTCGACGAACGATACCCGAAAGGCGCTAAGATCCGTATAGTGCTTGACAATCACTCGGCTCATACGTCACGCGAGTTGCGGGCATTCCTCGAAACGATGCCTGACCGATTTGAATTCGTATTTACTCCAAAACACGGATCGTGGCTCAACATGGTCG
>CAIXIX010000401.1 GCA_903919615.1 uncultured Chthonomonas sp. | reverse complement strand
GCCCAAAGCCATGTATACACTCCAGAAGTGGACTTGCTGGCATCGATTTCGCCAACAGACTCTGAAGCGTACGAAAACATGACTCGAAAGATTCCCACTTTACTCAACTATTAAGATGCGTTCGCCCTGGGTTAATGACTGGGACAGAATGTGGCCAGTCATCATTCAGCCATACTTAAAGAATTACCAGACGACGGTCTGCCCAGACGCTCCGCAGGATGGCGGGCCGGATTGGCCGAACGATCCAGAGAATCACCGTGTCGGCGCCTCGATCGCTATCAACGACCTGATGTCCACGTGGGATACGGGCACCGTCAAGATGTCGGCGATCAACGCACCTTCATTCTCTGTTCACTTTGCTGATGCCGGATGTGTTTACGATGTCAAGTACGCAGGCAGCAATCAGGACTGGGGCAGCGGTGGTCCTGCTGGCTTCGCGGATTTTGACAAGGATCCCGATAACAACAACCAGACCTACGGTATCGATACCGAAGGTACCTGGTTCTTCAACGAGGCTCGCGCTTCGTGGGGTTCCGACCACTATCCGATGCCTGCAGCTCGCCACGATGGCATGTGCAACGTCTCCTTCTTTGATGGACATGCAAAGGCGATCAAACTGAGCCAGTACTGGATCAAGAGCAGCCAGTCTTCACTGTTCGGCGGCCAGACCGACCACTTCGGTCAGCACGGCATCCGCGGTCAGTGATCTGATTATTCGAGTTCCCTTTGCCTTAGTTCGCCTTATGGGTGAACGGGCGAAGGGAACTCGATTTTTTTTGTTTAAGCACGGGTACTATAGTTGTATCGTATCTTTATCTCCGCACACAGGGGTCGGTGATGAGCACATCCCCTAACAGTTCCACTCCACCAAAAACAACGGAATCGCACCACGAGGTATCGACCGGAACTTCTCGCACACGCGTGGTGCTCGTCGCCCTCCTTTTGCTCCTGGCAATAGCCTTGCCAGTTAGTCGTCACCTTCTCTACTCCCGGCCGTCACCACCACCTAAGGGCGCAAAACTCGCTGCGCTGATGAAGTACTACTCCGATCGCATTAGTTCGGATCCATCCGATATCGATGCCTACGTTTCGCTGGGCAAACTGGACGAGGCAGCCGGTTACTACACGGATGCGCTTCGGCGGCTCTATTCTGCTCGCGCTCTTGGTGCAAAGGAGCAGGATTACACGCTATCGCTTGGAAGGTCTTTGATGTTTCTTGGCCATTATGATGACGCTGGCAAAGAGATGGAAAAGGCTGTTCAGCTAATGCCGAATAATGTAAAGGCTGTCTGTGCCCTCGCCGATGTTTTCGAGGCTCAGGATAGGCGCACAGAGGCCAGCAAAGTTATTTCGACGTATGTCAGTCACCATCCAGAACTCGCCGCGGCGCATCCTGGTGATAAGGCGGATATCCTTTCACAGCTTGAACACCTCCTGCAACATGCCCTTAGTGACGACAATAAAGAGTTAGCTCTTCAATTGGCAAGCGATCTGATGACGATCGCGCCGGATCACGCAGATGGTTTTTCAGTAACAGGACAGATGCTGGTAACGGATAAGCAGTACGCACGTGGGTTGGAGATGCTTCAAAAGGCTGCGGTTCTTGCTCCCCGCGACGGCTCAATACAGTATTCTATGGGACTGGCTCTTAATGCGCTCGGCAAGGATTCCGATGCGCTCAATTCGTGGCAGAAGGCGCTCTCCTTAGACCCCCGGTCCAACAAAGCCTGCTATCGGCTCGCGGAAGCGTTCGACCGCAAACATGATTACCCGCACTGCGCTATGGCGCTGCAGACGATTGCCCTGGCCGACATATCGAATGCTGGCGCCGCAAGTGCAACTGCTTTTGCATTTGATAAATGTCACGATCCAGTTGCAGCAGCCTACTGGCGTTCCGTCGCCGCCGGCGACAAAAAGGACTATCAGAACCAGCTTAAGTTTGGATTGATTGCTTCAAAAGATCCTACATGGCATCGGCGAAGCCTCGGCACGATGGCTGCAGCCTACCACGGCCTCAACAAGATGAAAGAGTATCTTGTCACGGTTCAGGAGGAGGCAGCAGGTGGAACCGCGGAAGATGATGTCTCGATGGCGAACGCGTACGGCGCCACGGACCATCTGGACGATCAGAACAGGATGCTCAAGCGGGCGCTAACAAAAAATCCGAAAAACCCCGGCAGCATCTACCTTTCGCTATCACGTGTAGCCGGCCGACAAGGTCTGCGAGATGAGGCGGAAGCGGATCTTGAGAAGGCTATTTCAATACAGCCGGATATACCAGGATATCATGCTGCGCTGGGCGCCCTCTATATGGAGCGCCGCAGCGAAGCAGGTAGGCTTGCAAAGGCGATCGATGAGTTCAAGAAGCTGATAAAACTCGATCCCTATGAACCAGACGGATACCAACAGCTCGGCATCGCCTACGCAGCGCAGGGAGATCTGCGGCGCGCGGCGCACTCGCTGGAGCATGCGCTTGACCTGCTTCCGGGCGATGGATCTACGTTTCAGGAGTTGGCCAGAGTCTACGCACGTATGGGTGAAAAATCCGAGAGCGAAAAGATGTTTGCGCTGTACAAGAAATACGTAGCCTTTGACCTGCAAAAGCGCAATCTACAGACTCAATCCAGGGCGCGAAGCAAGGATCCTGCCGCGCAATTCGCACTCGGTGAGTTTCTCGAAAACTCCGGAAATTTTTCTGATGCTCTGCAATACTACCGGCTAGCTTCAAGCTTGCATCCCGGTGATTCCGCTATCAAAGCAAAAGTTGAGCAGATCAGCAGACAGCTTGGACTGGCGGCGGAATAGAATGACAGTAATCAGATGAGAAACAAACCACGGTCTCTGTGGAGGCTGACTCTGCTTTCGGCGCTAATTGCAGGATTTGCGGGATGTCACCACGCCGCACCCACGCCTGTCGTTGCCGTCGAATCTGCGGGCACGGTAAAGTTTACCGAAGTCGCGGCCAAAGTGGGTATCGACTTTCATCATGAGAATGGCGCGCACGGCAAGAAGAATATGCCAGAAACCGTAGGATCGGGCGTTGCGTTTCTGGACTACGACAATGATGGCTGGCAAGACATCCTGATTGTGAATGGGACGAACTGGCCGGGTGATCCACCGAAACACACGACGCTTCACCTTTACCACAATAATGGGAATGGCACCTTTACAGATGTAACCAAGCAATCCGGTCTCGGTATCGAAGTTTACGGAATGGGGGTTGCCGTCGGTGATTACGATAACGATGGCTATGAGGATGTCTTCATTACCGCTATCGGCGCAAATCACCTGTTTCACAATAACGGCAATGGCACTTTTACAGATGTAACTTCCAATGCTGGCGTAGCCGGTGTGCCTGTATCGAACACGCCGTTGAAGTGGAAATGGAGTTCGAGCGCAGCCTGGTTCGACTATGATAATGATGGCAAACTGGATCTGCTCGTCTGCCAGTACGTGAAGTGGTCTCCCGAGTTAAATCAATGGTGCGGACACAACGGCGTTCGCGGCTACTGTCCGCCAAACACGTTTGAAGGAACACATCTTACGCTGTACCACAATGATGGCAACGGCAAGTTTAGGGATGTTACCCGTGAAATGGGATTGATGGATATCTCGCCTGGCAAATCGTTCGGAATCGCTATGGCCGATTTCAACGGTGACGGATGGTTGGATATCGCCATTACTAACGACACCTGGGCTAACTTTCTCTTGATTAACGAGAAGGGAAAACACTTTTCGGAGAAGGGTGTAGAGAGTGGAATTGCTACCGGCGAGGCCGGGCACTATCGGGCTGGTATGGGCATCGATACTGCCGATATTCGCAACACTGGCAAATTCGCGCTTATGATTGGAAATTTTGCAGATGAGGGTCTTTCGCTCTTCGAGAAGGAGGCATCTGCCCCTAACGATCTCCTGCTCTTTTCGGATACGTCTCACCAGGCAGGTCTTGCGGAGCCAAGCCTGACCTACTTGACATTTGGCCTCTTCTTTTTCGATTATGACCTTGACGGTTGGCAGGATGCAGTTACCGCAGATGGGCATGTAGACGACATCGTGGGAACTTACAACTCGATGGTCACCTTTAAGGAACGCCCGATGCTGTTCCACAACGAGCATAATGGCACGTTCAAAGAGGTCGGCCTCGCATGCGACCTTACCGATAAACTCGTTGCAAGAGGAGCAGCTTGCGGCGACTTTGATAACGACGGCGATCTCGATATTGCCATGGTCGACAATGGCGGGCAGTTTAGGCTGTTTCGAAATGACAGATCAAACAGCAATCACTGGATCCGATTCAGGACAGAGGGCATACGCAGTAATCGGGATGGAGTAGGCGCCCTCATTCGCGTGACGGCGAATGGGACCGTACAGTCTCAATATGTTCACAGCGCGGGCAGTTTCTTATCCGAAAGTCAGCGGCAGCCAACCTTCGGGCTGGCTGTTGCAGATGTTGCACAGCACGTAGAGGTTGTGTGGCCTAGCGGCACAATCGACAAGTGCGACAATGTGAGAGCAGACAGGCAATACGTTATTACTGAGGGGCAGGGTTTCAAACCCGATCCCCGCACACCATTCTACGAGAGGAAAACAAAATGAAACAGAATGTAAGCCCGGCGGCAGCTGCAGCAATCATCGCAGTAGTTGTGGTCATTGTGGGCCTGTTGGGATGGAAGACGATGTCAAAATCGCGGGCGTCCGCTACCATCTCGCGCACAGATATGGAACAGCACATGAAGCAATCCATGGGTTCAGGAGCTCCTCCAGGAAGCGGCGGCGGCAATCGTCCGGGCGGCATGGGCTCGCCAGAACATAGTAATAGTGCGGGAAGCGGCGGCATGGGGGCAGGCAGCGGCGGCTACAATGGCATGTCGGGCAGCCCAAATCACTAGACCAGGCCATACCTAGAGATTCTACTGATCTTCTAAAGTGAATCGGCCAATTGTTGCAATAAGGCAGTAATTGGCCGATTTACGTTATTAAAGAAATCGAACCCGGTTTACGGCTCCAGCGGCGGCGACCCCTGCTGTGCAGATGCTAAATGGGTTTAGAATGGAGCCAAATACGCCGTGCTGAATTACGAACTCCGCCGGCAAGCTCATGAAATGCATTGTTAGCAGGCCAATAACCGGCAGAGCGCCGGCGAGGACCTCCATTTTCATTCCACGTTTCCTTCCGGTCACACGCAGAATGATCTCCCCAAGAGCCGTACCGTAACCGAACGCGATAACCAGATCAAAAAACAAGCCTAAATGAATCGAGTTGACGAGCCAACCGCCAAAGATCGCTGCAACGCCTCCGGCTGCTGCGGCTACAAGGAGCGCGCCACTGGTCGCTTCCAATAGGGAACCGCTGGAATTCGACGCGCATGCCCGGCAAAACATTCCAACCGGTGCGTTTCGGGAGCAATCGGGGCAAATTGGTTTGCCGCATCGTGAGCAGCTTAGCCCCGTAATAGCGTGTTTTCGGCATCCGCATCTAACTTCAGGTTTTGCTGTCATTAAATGTCCCGAGTGGCCCGGAGGGCGTGAATGATTCGATGCTCATAATCTGCCAATCACGGTTTGCGAAGTGGCGCAGCGGATTTCTTGGTGTGAAAACTCTTATCTGGAGTCCCGCCTTCTTCTTCCTCCCCCAGCTCGGTGATCTTGTCGTTGACGCCAATCGCCATAGATGCGAGCAGACCGCTTAGTTCCGCCGGCTTAACAAAAGACGTGTCGGGCTTAAGGAAGGGTGAGTTGCCGGCGATCATTCGTCCAGCAGTGAGGTAGGCAACTGCCTTATAGGCAGGATGGCCGGGGCCGATGCCAGGCTTTACGCCCTGAGGAAGCAGGATCGATTCCCCGAGGTGTATTGCGCCGTTTGCCGGGTGCGTAACCGCACCAGCGAAATAGTTACCCAGGCGAACAAGCGTAGACGCTAGCTCAAACCGCGTGAGATCCTTGGTTTTCCACGCGCCTTGATCGATTGTCTTTGCTACTTTGTCTGGGACGGGATGCGCAGGCTGAAGCTTCCAGGTGTTCGCTTCGAGCCGCTTTGCCAGCGCAGCAACCGCCACCACAGCGTCAACATGGGTTACGTGCGCCTCACCATGAAATTGATGATCGGGCTGAAGAGGCACAATGCCTTCCCGAATCGCTTGTTCCACGGCGGCGGCGGCCCAGTGGTTCGCTCTAACGTCGGCAGGAAGCTGCGCGAAGCAAGGTAAGGCGGATAGCGCCACAGCGAACACGGCTACAGCTGCGAGTCGAGAGACGAAGCTGGATGCCAATATTCGCGAACAACATATAGCGCGCCGATGCAGAACTGTCATCCGTCCACCTCCAGCAGCCAGCAGTGAAAAGTCAGTACTCGCTCTCCCTTATTGCTCGATACTCTTCCAGGGCGCGTCCGGTTCCAATTGCCACGCAAGAAAGCGGATCTTCGGCAACAAATACCGGAATGCCCGTAGCGGCAGAGATAAGCTTATCCAGCCCACGGAGGAGAGCCCCGCCGCCGGTAAGAACTATTCCACGCTCAATGATATCTGCTGCAAGCTCGGGAGGCGTCTGCTCCAGCACACGTTTTACCTTTTCGACGATGGCTGTGATCGGCTCCATGAGCGCTTCACGAACCTCCTCGGAACGGACTTCAACGGTCTTTGGCAACCCTGCAACCAGGTCTCGGCCCCTTACGGCCAGGAGCAGTTCGGTTTCAAGCGGATAGGCAGAACCCACCTTCACCTTGATCTCTTCAGCAGTTCGGTCGCCAATCATCAGGCTGAATGCAGACTTCACATATCTGACGATTACCTCATCGATGCGGTTGCCTGCTACGCGCAAGCTTTCACTAGCTACGATGCCATCGAGCGAGATCACAGCGATATCAGTGGTGCCGCCACCTATGTCGACAACCATGTTTCCGCCAGGATTGGAGATAGGCAGCCCCGCGCCAATAGCCGCTGCCATTGGCTCTTCGATGGTGTGCGCTTCGCTAGCGCCAGCTTCGAGTGCGGCCTGGCGTACTGCCCGCCGCTCAACGCTGGTAACCTGGGAAGGAACACATACCAGAACACGCGGCTTGAAAATTCTCTTACGGCCAACAACCTTGGCAAACAGATACTCGAGCATCTTCTGGGTGGTTGTGTAGTCTGCAATAACGCCATCGCTCATCGGGCGAATCGCAACGATATCGCCAGGAGTGCGGCCGAGCATTAGCCTCGCTTCTTCACCAACCGCCAGAATGCGTTTGCTGTGCTTGTTTATTGCGACAACAGATGGTTCTCGCAAAACAATGCCTTTGCCCCGAACATAAACAAGAATATTCGCCGTTCCAAGGTCCACACCGAGCTCCGGCACTAAACTAAACACACGTTCCTCCTAACGAGGTTCGCAATCTTGCGAATCAAACTTGGTAGGTACCAGTGCGCGTAACATCTGCGCCCAGATTCTGAAGATGGGTTACGATACCCTCGTATCCACGGTCCAGATGACCCAGGCCGTCAATCTCCGTTTCACCTTCAGCCGCGAGCCCGGCAACCACAACTGCTGCACCGCCTCGAAGGTCGGTACACGTCACAGGCGCCCCGGTCAACCGTTCCGAACCGCGAATAATCGCGGTGCGATCTTCTACCCGAATATCGGCCCCCATACGGGCAAGCTCCGTGGTGTACCGAAACCGGCTTTCGTAAACCGTTTCGGTTATCATCGAAACGCCATCCGCAAGGCAAAGAAGCGATGCGAAAGGCTGCTGCATATCTGTCGGGAAGCCCGGATGGGGCATCGTGCGAATGTCTACCGGTAAAATCTTGCCCGTGCGCCGCACCCGGAAGCCATCCGGAGTGTGCGTGACATCGACACCCGCCTCTTCCAGCTTCGAAATTACGGGCCTAAGGTGATCGACAACGGCGTTCTTTATCAGAATGTCTCCGCCAGTGATCGCTGCCGCGATAGCAAAAGTGCCAGCCTGCAGCCTATCTGGGATAACAGTAAACTCGGCCGGATGAAGTTCATCGACACCATCGATAACGATTCTCGAGGTACCGGCGCCTTCGATGCGCGCACCACAGGCGATCAGGAACATCGCGAGATCGATAATTTCTGGCTCCGCAGCGCAATTCTCGATGACAGTAGTGCCTGTTGCGCGTGAAGCAGCAATCATCAAATGCTGTGTTGCGCCTGCGCTGGGAAACTCTAAAGTGACGTCGGCGCCATGAAATCTACTAACGTGACCGGTGTAGATGCCGTGCTCAAGATTTAGCTTGCATCCAAGCTGCTCCAGGCCCCTAATATGAAAGTTGACGGGCCGTGCGCCAATGTCGCAACCGCCAGGCATTGCTACCGACGCCGTATCAAAGCGATTCAAGAGTGCGCCAAGCATATTGAAAGAGGCGCGCATCTGGCGAACTAATTCGTGCGGTGTTTCAGATGTGGTGAGATTGGTTGCATCAATCTCTAGCGCGCCATCTTCCCTAAAACTGGTCGCGGCGCCAAGATGGCAGAAAATCTTACTGAGGGTATAAACATCTTTTATGCGTGGTACATTGTGCAGAACCGTTTTGCCCGGTATCAGGAGCGCAGCGGCCATAATTGCCACCGTGTCGTTCTTGCTGCCGCCTATCTGCACAGCACCGTGTAGTGGCAGACCGCCCCTGATTAAAATCTTATCCAAAAACTGCTGCCTTCCTGCTCCGGAAAGTTCTGTAATCTTATGCGCGCTATTGATTACCTGCGACGCTTATTCACACCTGAACGCACCTGATAAAGTATACAGGTTTGTACGGCATAGTGTCAATGTAATGCGTTAATAAGCGCAGATTGCCACCTGTATCAGGCGGTATACTTTAAGCGTATTGGAGACCATGCGTTTGTGAAGCGTCCGCCATAGAGTAAAGAGCGACGATTACACAGCAGGGGAGGGGTAAGTATTGTATATAGCAGGCGACATCACCTGGTTGCAGTCGATTGTTCTTGGAGTGCTTCAGGGTCTCACCGAGTTTTTGCCGGTAAGCAGCACGGCGCATATGGCGCTGGCTTCGAGACTACTGTATGGCGAGGATGCCGGCGCGGCTTACTCGGCGGTTGTACAGTTAGGTCCAATCGTAGCGATCATCTGGTACTTTCGCCAGGATCTCGTGCGGTATCTCCAGGGCATTATTAAAACCGGTTCTCTAGGCAAAGCAATTGATACACGCGATACGGATGCAAAGCTTGGCTGGTTTACACTTTTTGGAACCATACCCCTCGCAATCGCCGGTGTGCTTCTCGAACATAAGATAGATACGACACTGCGAAAGCCTAGCGTGATGGGTATCTCGCTAATCGTTCTTGCAGCGATAATGCTTTTTGCCGAGCGGGTAGGCAAACGAAATCGAGATCTCGACCAACTAACCTTTCAGGATAGCCAGGCAATTGGCTGGGCTCAGGTCCTTGCATTGGCTCCGGGCGCTTCCAGATCGGGCGTTACGATTACTGCCGGACTATTTCTCGGGCTAACGCGCGAGAGCGCTGCACGATTTAGCTTCTTGCTCAGTATCCCGGCAATAACCGCTGCAGGTGTCTACAAGCTCTTTAAGGTACTTAAACATGGCGGGCTTCATGGTCAGGGCAGCGTTTATTTAGTCTCAGCCATAATCGCTGCGGTCGTGGCATACGTCGTCATCAACTGGTTCTTAAAGTATATGGAGAAGCACGACACCGTCGGATTCATTGTATACAGACTTTTGCTTGGCGCAGTTCTGCTGGGGCTTGTTGCGACCCATAGGATCGACAACTCTCCCGCTAAAGCTGAGATAGAAAAACCCAAAGCGAGCACAGCGGTCCGGATGATGCCGCACAATTCAATTACTAGCACGACGACTCCCGCGATTGTGGCTGCGCCTTGGAAGTTCTAATCGTCGGAGCCAGCCTTGGAGGCGCCGCCGCAGCTCTCGCTGCCGCCCGCAACGGCGCAAAGGTCACGCTGCTCGAAGAGACGCAGTGGCCGGGAGGTCAGCTCACCGTACAGGGCGTTTGCACCCCTGATGAACAGCAGCACGTGGAGACATTCGGTTCCACGCGCAGCTACATGCAGCTTCGCGATGCGATTCGTGACCACTATCGCACGAACTTCAGGCTTTCAGAAGCTGGTGCCTCGGCAAAATACCTGAATCCTGGGATGTGCTGGGTTAGCAGAATTGCGGTTGAGCCCGAAGTAGGCGCAACCCTGCTGAAGGAAATGCTTTTTCCGTATCAGGAGACCGGAGCGCTCACGGTATTGTATGGAGCGCGGGCGCTTGCAGTCGAAGTTCAGGATTACGACGACGGAAGCCGCAAAATAACCTCAGTCACGGCTTCACTGGCGGATGGCGCCGTTCAGACGTTCAAACCCGATTTCGTGCTGGACGCAACCGACACCGGCGATCTTCTGCCTCTCTGCGGCGAGGAAGGCGTCGACTGGATCACGGGTGCTGAGGGTCACGAGCAGACCGGTGAACCTGATGCGCCCAACCTGCCTCAGCCACACTGG
>CAIXIX010000400.1 GCA_903919615.1 uncultured Chthonomonas sp. | reverse complement strand
TGCGGTCTGCGGTGTTTCGGCGGGTGGAGAGCTGGCGCTCGCTATCGGTCTTCGTCACACGAACCACTTCGGCGCGATCTTTTCAGCGTCGCCCGGCGCGGGTTTTCGGCCGCCAAATGTTCTGCCAACACCGTTACCACGCACCTATCTCGTTGCTGGCACGCTGGAGCCGTTCTTCCTCGAGAACGCGGCTCGATGGGCTGCGGCCCTGCGCGATGCTGGCGCGAACGTCGTGTTGAATGAACGAGGTGCGGGGCACGATGAAGTGATGTGGCGACAGGAGTTTCCATTGATGGTCGCGTGGGCTTTCGGTGGTTGAGGTTTTCAGTCTCGATTCAGTACATTCAACTATTGTCGGAATTGCGTTTAGCATCAATGTGAGTGACTCGAATGCGCATCAGCAGCTCATCTTTATCCACAAGAGCATTCTCAAGTGTGGGCCAGGCATCAATCTCATCGTTATGATATCTGGGTAAAAGATGAAAATGAAAATGCATAACGGATTGTTGTGCAGCCTTGCCACTCGCATGAAGCAAGTTTACGCCTACGGCATCCAATACTGACGCATAATGTCCAGTCAGCGCTTTGGCTACGCACATCAAATCACCGGCATTCTGTTCAGGGAGGGTAAATAGGTCCGTATAGTGTTCTTTTGGCGCGATAATAGTGTGACCTATTGTGTTAAGATCCTTTGGCAAAAAACACACTGTAGTATCGGTTTGATAGACAATCCAGGCTGGTACTTCTTCGCGAACGATCTGACAGATTACACAGGGTTCGACCATATTATTCTCCACGATGACGTTGCATCAATCTATGCGTAAAAACATTCGAGAAGCATTACGTAAACCTACCCAGGAACAATCCATAAGATAGATCCGTCCCCAGTATTGTAAGTTACGCGGCTTGCCACACAGCAAACAATCGTTGATCTCGATGAGCGTTGAGTAGGTCTGTCGTACTTATCTTAAGCGGGAGAACCAACATGATAACAAATAGCTGTGCTATTTCAGGAAAAGGTCTAAGCTCATCTGCACTGTGTGGACGACTTGCCATTCTAGGTGTCGTGTTCGCAGTCGCAGCGCTCTGTACCAGCATTCCAGCGGACGCTCAGCGTGTCCATTTCCGTTATAATGGCGGATCTTGGAGCCATGCCCGCCACGCCGGATGGAACCGGTACTGGGGCGGCCCGTCCATCGGCTACTACTTTGCCCCTTATCCGGTCTATGTCGTGAGTGGGTACCCTGCCCCAACCTACTATACCGGATCCAGCTTCTGGTACGCAAACCCGACCTTCGGGTTGAGCGTAAACCTCGGTGGAGGCTATTCAGGCGGCGGTCGGTACTATCGTAACGGCGGGAACTACTCGGGTGGTCGCTCAAGCGGCTCCATGAGGTCCAGCGGTCACGGCGGTGGTGGCCGCTCAAGTGGTGGCGGGCATGCTGGCGGCGGTGGACACGGTGGTGCCCGCAGGTAGGCTACAGGCATATTCACCGCGCCAGTAGCATATCCATTGTGTTATTAAGCCTACGCAGTCTTTATGACCGCGCGGGCTTATTTGTATGATGGATGAAAGGGAACTGACGTTATACCCGACACAAAAAACCTGAAACTTGAATCTATTCAGGCATTAAAGCGAGGCTGGATATCTTGCCGTCTTTGTCGAAAACGCATGGCGCGAGCAGCGTTACATTCTTAAACTTTAGCCGAAATCGGTAAAATCTGGTATCCCCTACGTTTTTACGCTCGACTAGTTCTATCGCTTCTAGCGGTCCGGCGCTGACAAAAGCACCAACCAAACCGCCCTTTA
Organism: uncultured Chthonomonas sp.; assembly: GCA_903919615.1. Taxonomy (GTDB): domain Bacteria; phylum Armatimonadota; class Chthonomonadetes; order Chthonomonadales; family Chthonomonadaceae; genus CAIXIX01. Next base: position 9,536 of record CAIXIX010000400.1, on the reverse strand, counting down.
TTTGCGCCTCTATTATTTTGGAAAGCTGATCGGTATACAGGGGTTTGTCATATTTACCTTCGGACATCTGCAGCAATTGGGACTTGATGAGTGCAGTCACCTTTGGTTCCCTGTCAGGGATAGGCTTGTAGATAATGGACATTGGATATTCCGGCCATTTGTATTGCGCAGCAATAATCTCCATCACCCGAGCGATAAATGGTCCGTTTACGTTGGCATTGACCATTATCACCGCTCCCTGACCCGTGCTGGCATACGCAACCATGGATGCGTCAAACCCCTCGTCGCGTCCATCATGCGAAAACCTCTTCGCTGAACCAACTCCGGCCAGGAATAACCCAAGTCCGTCCCCACTCTTAACTTCGGTCAGCATCAGTTCGGTCGTTTTCATGGCAACAACCATGTTCGAGGCGCCGGACAATGACCTCTGCACCCCAATGGCGAACTGCGCCAGGTCTGAGGGCGTCGTCCACAGCCCTGCGGCCGCCATTTCGGGATAGATATGCCACTTACCCTTAACCGGCGAGCCATCGGGATAGTATCCAGTTGCAGCAGAAGCTTCTTGTTTTAACGGCATCGGCTGCTGGTAAGAGCTCTCTAACATTCCCAATGGCTTTAGTACTGCGTCAGTCATGTAGCTGGGAAATGCGCTGTGAGTTACATCCAGTACCATCTGTTGCATTACGGTATAGCCACCGCCGGAGTATCTCCACTCAGAGCCTGGCTTCGTATCCACGCGGATCGCCGGCGTGTTTGCGGGCGGTGCCCCATTCAATACTTGCACAAGTGTTGGGACCTTTGTTCCTGAAGCATATCCCGGAAATCCATGAACCGTGAATCCGGCAGTATGGCTTAATATTGTGCGGAGAGTGACAGGCTGCTCTCTGATATACTCATTAGCCGGTACCTTCCAACTCGTAAGATAGGTGTTAACATCTGCGTCAAGCGATAGCTGGCCCGCTTCCACAAGGTGCAGAGCACCAACTGCAGCAACGGATTTGCTGATCGACCCTGCTTGAAATAGAGTGTGCGGGGTTACACGAACACCGAGCTCCTTATTGGCGAAACCATACCCCTGCGCCTTCACGATCTTGCCACCTTGGATGATGGCGATCGACAGCCCTACAACGTGATTTTTATCCATTTCTGTTTGTACATAGGTATCCAGGTTGTCGGCGAATGAAGCGCAAGATATCGTCGCGAGCGCGATTGCTAACAATACTGAGTTGAGGCATGAACTCACGGCTAAATCTCCTGGGAAGAAGGTAACGATAGTGTAACTCACAGCGCTTGGTTAAGTCCTCAAATCCGTCTACCTGCCTCAATATTACGACATCCGATCCCCTGCTCACGATCAACTTGATGATTGGGGAACCAGGGTTGTTCGCGTCGCGTCGTCCAAACACTAAGTCCGCCACTTCTAGCGACTCATATTGTGAGCTCATTGAAAGGATAACGGCGATGACACTTAACTTGTCTGATCAAAATACGGTCGGGGTCTTTGCAAATCATAGGGACGCCGAAGATGCCGTTCTTATGTTGGCGAATGCGAATATCGGGATGCACGACATTTCCGTTGTCGGATGTGATGATCATGCGAGCGAAGCTTCGTACGGCAATTATGTGCCACCAGACTTCATCAAGAAAGGTCTCGAGCTTCAAGGTGAACGGGACGGTATCTGGGTTGGCGGTCTATTTGGTCTTTTGGCTGGGTTTGGCTCGATCTTTCTGCCTGGAATTGGCCTGTTGGTGGTTCTGGGCCCATTGGCGGGTTTAATCGGCGGAATTGCGGTCGGAGCAATTGGAGGTGACTTATCCGGCCAATTGACATTCACCGATATCGCAGCAGATTACCGACGATGGCTTGTGGATGGAAAGTACCTCGTGATCGTCCACTGTACGTCAACGGAAGAACCGCGAGTTCGGAAGATGATGGAAACTATGCAGTCGCTTGCGGTCAACAGTCATCCTACGGTGCTGCTCGCTGAGCCGGTTACGTCTTAATTAGCGCGATCTCTGCGAGTGAGATACTCGAAAGCTACCGATGTTCACTAACGTTCGACAAAAGGTAGCGAGATCTGCCTTGCCATTGCAAACTTGATCGAATGGAGTATCCAATGAGTTTCACCGTGTGCGACCGGGTTGTGGTTGGCGTCTACTCTGATCAGAAAGATATTCTGGATACGATGCGGTTACTGCAACAAATGAATATCCCGATGGTAAGAACCTCAATCGTGGGTCGTGATGCGCGGCCACTCGAAGATTGCCTGGAACGCTATTTAGTATCTGATCCCGGATCCACGTCGCCAGAAACCTGGATTGCTGATCTACCGGGACTTGGACCTTTCATTGCGCTTGGCCCATTGGCGAAATTTATCGGTGGAGTGACGTTGGCCGACGGAAGCGGTAATATAGCTGGCCAAATGACGTTTGATGAAATCGCTGCTGATTATTATCGTTGCTTGCTCGAGTCACGGCACTTTCTCGTAATTGTTCACTGCACTTCGCAGGAAGTGGCTGCCGTAATCAACGTACTGGAGACATGCCAATCGATTAATCCTAAGAGCTATGAATTCGCCGGAGCCGACGCTGCGTATTTCACACCGAAATGAAAATCGCGGCTCGATTTTCAAGCAACCTGACGCCGGCGCTTCTGAGTGGGATTGGAAAAGCAATGTCTGAGAGTAGCAGGTGTCAGCTCCGACAATATCCGCGTCGAGGAGTTTTCAGGTTACTGATGCTGCGTTAGAAGACAGAGTGGTCTGCGCGATCCCCCAGTAGTGTCTGAATATAGTTGATCTGCCCCAGATGGTAGATCATATTCCAGTATGGATGATTAAAGCACTCGACGAGAAGGTAGCTATCGGGATATGGCGGTGGGGCCATTATCACGCAGTCAAGTTCGTCAACGCGTACTGTGAGGATGGCACCTGCTAGCTCGTCAGCGGTAGCGCGAAGTTGCTCTTTGACGGTCTCACCGCTCCAGCATCCTCCCTCTATTTCCTCGCGAAAACGAGCTTTTATCAACTGCTCAGTTTCAGGCGGAATAGGCGTAAATTCACGATTGCGAATGGTGGCAGCCCATTTCATGTTCGCGAACCCGCACTCAATCGCCTGGTTCAACACCGGACGCCCGCAGTCCATCGGCTTCCAATGCAGTCTATCTTCGGGAGTGTTTGAAACCGCAATTACTAGATCTTGTGCTGCTTTGCGCACCCGCTGCGCTGCGACCGATTGAACAGTGATGATTTCCATAGAGTGTCCTTTCATCTCCCGAAGACGGCTGTGTGCTAAGGCATAGAGTTGTTATTCTAGTCAGACCGCTCACACAGATGTTATGGACGTTTGATACACTGTGTTGGTTTAGATAAACATAATATCACTATCAAGCCAATATTAAAGGAACCTTTTCTTATCATTGCTATGTCAACTGCGAATGAGGGTGCACCTGGTGCGTGCTCTATATAAACTTGACGGAAACAATAGGCGGCTGGATAACGAGCACAACACAATGACACCGAAAATCTCACTTGAGGAGCTTTGGAGTTCGCCCGTGTCCGAGGATCAAGTCTTCATTGCTGCTCCGCGGATTCCCCATGCTATAGCGGCACAGCGCTATCTCGAACACACCATCGCTTCCGGTACACGGCTCGCATCTGCAGTTCGGCTGCAGATGCATGGAGAGATTAAGCTGAAGGGTTGGCTGCCGTTCACCGCCGAGGAAGTCATTCGCTGGGATCGTGGAATGATCTGGGCTGCATCGGTGCAAATGAATGGTATTACGATCGACGGTTCGGACCGAGTCGTGGACGGCGAAGGCTCGATGGACTGGAAAGCCCCCGGGGCTATTCCGGTAATGACGGCTGCAGGCCCTGATATTACTCGTTCCGCAATTGGTCGAGTGCACGTCGAAGCTATCTGGCTGCCTTCCATGCTAAGCAAGCCCACAGTGGCCTGGACGCAAACAGATCATTCGAACCTTCACGCCAGTTTTACAATGCTTGGTAGAACGGCAGAACTTGATCTCGTCGTTGAGGATAACGGGCGCATCACTTCGGCATCTGTGCAGCGCTGGGGAAACCCTGACCGGGCAGCATTTCACGACGTAAGCTTTGGTGGTATGCTGGACGATGAGGCAACCTTCGAAGGTTATACAATACCAACCCGCATCCGCGCTGGTTGGTATTTTGGTACCGACCGTTTCGAAGTAGATGGCGAGTTCTTCCGAGCGACAATTAATCAGGCAACCTTTAGATAGACCAGTTTAAATCCCATCTTCCGCGATCATGTAAGATAGGAGAGCAATTGCTATCGCGCCCAACTCCAGTTCCCGCGCGTTTACCTTGTCCAAGGTATCGTTGTTGGAATGATGATAGTCGAAATAGCGTTGGCTTTCTGGCTCCAGGCCTATCGTCACCGCTCCCTGAGCGCTAAGCGGACCGACATCGCTTCCACCGCCGCCGACCATCAGTTTGTCGGCGCCAAACGGCTCCAGTACGGGCATCCATGCGCCAAATCTGGCAAAAACCTCTGGCTTTGCCGTCACTCCAAATCCGCGCGGTGCGAACCCACCGGAGTCGGATTCGATCGCCGCGATATGTCTCTCTCCATCGGGACGCTTCTTTGAAGCGTAGGCTCGCCCACCCGCCCCACCGTTCTCCTCGTTCATGAAGAGGACGACGCGTACAGTGCGTTTCGGATGGAGCCCTGCACGTTTGAGTAAGTTTAGTGCTTCCAGCGTCTGAACACAACCTGCGCCATCATCGTGCGCCCCTACCCCTTTGTCCCAGCTATCCAGATGTCCGCCAATGACGATCACCTCGTTCGGCTTTTCGGTGCCAACCAGTTCACCGACCACATTCGCAGACTCAACATCAGGCAATGTCTTACAGTCTAGTTTGAGGTGCACATGAACTAAGTCGCCGTTTTTCAGAGATTTAGCGAGAGTGTCCGCTGCCTTCGCGCTTAAGGCGGCTGCAGGTATCTTGGGCACGTTCGCCTCGTATTCCATGGCCCCGGTATGCGGCTCATCGTCATTCGCCATCGTCATCGATCGTACCAATACGGCTACGGCGCCTGAAGAGGCTGCCGCCGATGCGCCGCTATGTCGCTGATCTACCGCCCCACCATACGCAGCAAACGTATTAATGAGCGTCGGATCGAAACGACGATTGAAGAAGACGATCTTGCCCTTGCCTCGTTCGCCCAGGCCGCGCGCCTCTTCTAAGGATTGCACCTCGACAACCTCGGCGGTGATTCCCGCTCTAGGTGTACCGATACTTCCGCCAAGGGCGCAGACCGCCAGTTTCTGATCTGTATTGCCCTCCAATGCTGAAGCTAACAAGGAAGCCTGCTCAGTCTCACCACGAACCCAATGCGGTACCATCACAGGTTCCGTATGCACATTCGTAAAGCCCTGTGCCAGCATTGTCTTACGGCCCCATTCAACGGCTGCGGCGGCTTGTGGCGAGCCGCTGAGACGCGCCCCGATCTTGTCAGTCAACTCTGCAAGAAGCGAGTAAGCACCGAGTTCGCGCAATCCCCGCTGAGATATCTTCGACGCAGCCTCTGCATATCGCGCCACGGCAGGTGAAGTCTCCGGGAAGCGATTAGGAGACTGCGGTTGGCCTGGTAACGCAAAGGAGATCAACACTAGCAGATGGCATAAGGAAGCAAACATACTCTATCTTCTCCAATTTCGCACCAGAACTGTAGCTGCACGAATTGTAGCATCTGTAAATAACAAAACGGCGCTCCGCGCATCATCAAAAGATGTGTGGAGCGCCGTTTATTGCTTGTGAATTTCACGACGAGAGTTGGAGACGTTAATCTTGAACCGGAATGCGTGCCTCGATCTCGCTGATCTTATCGTAACAATCAGACAAGACCTGCTTTAGGTGCCTGTGATCACCCGCATCTTTGAGCTGAGCATCAGAGCATTCCGCATTCTTGAACTTATAGACCGCTGCAACTACGGCAATTGCCGCTGCTGCTGCAGCCACGCCAACACAAACAAAGCCCGTGATTTTCTTGCCCGAATCGTCCATGAAAAACCGATCCTACTACGACTTGCCTAGATCGTAAACCTTGCTGCCATCGTCGTCGCCACCCTCAAGAGACTTAAAGATGCGCTTTACAAAGGAAATAAGCTCCATCGGGTTAAACGGCTTGGTCAGGTAGCAGTCGACACCACTCTGCCAACCGCGAAATACGTCTGCATCCTGAGCTTTTGCTGTCAGCATGATCACAGGAAGGTCCCGGGTAGCCTGGTTCTTTCGCAGGTTCTGAAGCACCTCAAAACCGTCCATGTACGGCATCATAACGTCAAGTACTACCAGGTCAGGCTGCTCACTAGCAACCTTCTCCAGAGCCTCTTTGCCGTCGTACGCAGTCACGACTGTATAGCCAGCTCGCTCCAGGTTTACCTGAACCAGTCGAACAATGTGTCGCTCGTCGTCAACTGCCAGAATCTTTTTTGGCATGATTACCCCTCTTCTTATGGTAATTGTTGGAATCGCGTGTTAATCTGGTATCAAATCCATCAATTTGACAGTGAATGTCATTTGAAGATTAAACCTGCCAGACGATGACCAGCGGTACCCGTTCCTGTTCTGAAGTATATCATACCGCACTTTGAGTGTCAATCGCGCAGCCTGCTTCTCGGTTGGTTGTTCGGTTGGTCCAGTCGGCAGATTGGTATCGTGTTAGAACAAGATATTTAACCGCTTCAAGCTCTTGCGCGTTCAGTTCCTGACGTGTCCAGTTGCCTCCGCATAGCCTTGCAAACGCGCCAATTAATGACATACGAAGTTCGTCGCTATCAACATTCGGCGCATCCTGCTCAGCAGCTACTGGATTCCGAAGTATTTTCGACCGGATAAACTCGATCTTGTCGGCCTTGGCAGGCGAACGGAGCAAGATCGAAGCTTGCAGCAATAGCTTGTCGCCTCTCTTGTGCAGCGCACCGCCCATTACCTTTGAGCCAGACAATGGATCCAGCAGGTCTGCTTCGGTTACAGATGCAAAACAGTCGCCAAGGCGACTGGAATCTTCGGTCGTATTTGGAATCCCAATAGGCCCTTGGTTTATCAGCAGACCCGATTGAGCGAACGAAGACCGGACAACGCCAGTCAGCAAGGAATAGATGGTGGAGATACCGGCGGTTGATGGCAATCCAAGGTCTTCAACGCTACAGGCTACGGAAAGTGTAAGATCATCGCCATGAGCGATTCCCCTGCCGCCGGTAATCCTGCGAACCACAGGAATGCCGGCTCTCTCGGCCACTGCCATGTCTACCGTTCGCCGCAAATTCTGAAATCGACCCACCGTTACCGCAAAACCAGTCCATTGGTACACTCGCAGCGTTGGGGTACCTGCAGGCTCAGAGAGACCGTTCAGCAATACCTCGTCGACTGCCATGTTCCATGCAGCAGACGCCTCCTGATGATCCAGGAGGCGCCATTTGCGCAAACTATATCCATTAGAGGACTGCATCGTCTGAGCTTAAGAACCGGAGAAGAGCGGCTCGTAGCGCAGATCTAGCTGCTTTACGGCCTGAGTTTCGTCAAGTCGCGATACAACGGTTACGTGAGGAGCAGATTTAACGATCTCTGGATCCGTCTTACACTCTTCAGCGATCTGTATCATGACGTCGATAAATTCATCGAGCGTCTGCTTACTCTCCGTTTCCGTCGGCTCAATCATTAGCGCTTCTGGAACGATCAGCGGGAAGTAGTTGGTTGGCGGATGAATTCCATAGTCCATCAGGCGTTTCGAAATATCGAGCGCACGAACACCCGACTCATGCTTCTGCTTGCTGGCAGATAGCACAACTTCATGCATGCATACCTGATTATCGAACGCGACATCATAGTGGCCGGCAAGGCGAGCGCGCACATAGTTCGCATTTAGAACTGCATTCTCCCCTACCCCACGAATGCCCTTAGCCCCCAGGCTTCGGATATAAGTGTATGCGCGAACAGCCAGCAAGAACGCGCCGTAGAATGAGTGAACACGCCCAATAGAGAGCGGCCGACTTGAGTCCAGGTGGAAATGTGGCTTGCCGTCTATAAACTCTCTAGTGACGTACGGGATGGGCAGATATGGCTCTAATTTAGAGCCAACGCTAACCGCGCCGCAGCCAGGGCCGCCTCCGCCATGCGGTGTGCTAAACGTCTTATGCAGGTTAAAGTGCATCACGTCGAAGCCCATGTCGCCTGGTCTTGTGATCCCGAGCATGGCATTCATATTCGCGCCGTCGCAATAGACTAGACCGCCAACGCCATGCACCAGTTCACAGATACGTTTGATATCTGTTTCGAAAAGGCCGGCCGTGTTGGGATTGGTGAGCATTAGTGCGGCAACATTCCGATTAAGCGCCTTTTCGAGGGCGCCCAAATCGGTGCGACCGCTGCTGTTGCCCGGTATTCCCTTGACGACGAAATTACATCGAGCGGCGCTCGCAGGATTTGTACCGTGAGCTGCATCCGGAATGACAACGATATTTCGATGCTCCTCACCGCGCTCTTTGTGATAGGCTTTCACCATCATCATTGCGAGAAGCTCACCGTGCGCGCCAGCCGAGGGCTGAAGCGTGGTAGCCTGCATCCCGCAGATCTCCGCTAGCATCGCCTGGAGCTCATAGATCAGCGCCAATGCACCCTGTGTCGTCGTCTCGTCCTGTAGAGGGTGCAGCCCGGTAAATCCTGGAAGGCCTGCTGTCGCCTCATTCACCTTAGGATTGTACTTCATCGTGCAGGAGCCGAGCGGATAGAACCCGCCATCGATGGAGTAGTTTCGATGCGAAAGGTTCGTAAAGTGGCGCACGACATCCAGTTCGCTCACTTCGGGAAGTGGAAGGTTCTCCCGGATGTTGTCTGCGCCAAGATAACTGGCAGCGCTAGCTGTCGGAACATCATGTTTGGGAAGATTTGCCCCAATACGCCCCGTTCGGCTCTTTTCAAATATGGTCTTTGTGGTCAAAAGTGGAACCTACCTAACATACACAAATGCGTGGGAACCGCAACGTGCGATTGACGAAACGCTGACGGTATCACGAGCGATTGAGACAGCGGCTAAGCGAGAACTCCGCGAAGGGCAGCGACGAAGGTATCGATATCTTCCCTGGTCTTTGTCTCGGTTACGCAAACAAGAAGGACGTTGGCGAAAGCATCCCCATATGGCTCCAGCGGAAGACCTGCGATGATCTTCTGATCCAGCAGAGCTGAGGCCACGTCCGCCGCCGATTTCCCGGCTGGCAGGCTGATCGCAAACTCTTTAAAGAACGCAGCACTGGGGAACGTTCGGGTAACGCCAGGGATCGTACACAGCTGATCGCTCGCGTAGTGTGCCTTCTGTATGCAAAGATCCGCGACATGGTGCAGCCCGTTTTTGCCAAGCGCAGCCATATAAACGGTGGCGCATAACGCGATAAGCGCCTGATTGGTGCAAATGTTGCTCGTAGCACGCTCACGGCGGATATCCTGCTCACGTGTTCTCAGCGTCATCGTGTATCCACGGCGGCCCTGTTGGTCGAT
>CAIXIX010000399.1 GCA_903919615.1 uncultured Chthonomonas sp. | reverse complement strand
GTGCATTGGCCCCTCTCCCTGCGAGCTTGCGAGCGGAGAAGGGAGAGGTGGGGTGAGGGTCCAGCACGCACGCCGATAACAAATCACACATAAAACCCACGAAACAGGGCTATCCTGGAGCGCCTCCATCGTTACCAAAGATATGATACATTATTAGGGTTGGGGTGAGGGGCAGATCGGAATTAGCTTTGGTTCTGGCTACGCCAGGTTAGGTTTTGGGTCTTAGGACGGAGACTGTCATCGTCGCGAAGTCGAGCCTACATCCGGCAGGCGATGCATTTCTGTAGGGGCGCTGCGATAGACTCTGAAACGCTCTGAGTTACGAAAAGCAATAGCCGCGTCCCGGGTTCACTGCGCCCGCGCGAAGAGTGGTCTCCACCGTGTTCTCTGCTGCGCCCGAAGAGTGGTCTCCACCGTGTTCTCTACTGCGCCCGAAGAATGAGGGACCTGAGCAGAAAGAGGCCCGAGCTTGCGAGGGAGGCAAGCGGAAGGAGGGAGGGACTTGAGCAGAAAGAGGCCGAGCTTGCGAGGTCCGAGGGGAAGGAGGAACGATGAAGGGCGGCGGGTGGAGACTCGCCCGCCGCTATCATCCGGCAGGCGCGCATTGGCCCCTCTCCACGAGCAAAAAAAGATGACAGGCCGGTAACGATCTCGGTTAGTGGAGAGGTGGGGTGAGGACTCTGGAACCACATATTGTACCAACCATCGTGCGTGCCACTGTACCGCTGCGATACGCAACGACGAGTTATGAATCATGATTACGCATCCCTGGATTTGTATCGGTGTGAGAGGGAATACGTACTGAGCGTTCAAGGCTTCCAGTGTGGCCACATCGCGGCGTGCCCTGCGGTTAGGTGTGTGACCTGTTGAGTCTTGAGATTTGCAAGATCTAACACGCATAGCTGCCGCACGCCATTGAGTTTGCATCCAAACACAAGATACTTGCCATCGGGAGATGGCTCAGGGTGGTAGCACTCCACGCCAGCGCCAGAATGTGTTATCTGCTCGGGCGTAGTTCCGTCGGCGATACGTACACGAAAGAGCTCAACTCTATCGCCTGCCTGTGCTGCATAGTAGACAGCATGCGAATCGGGTGACCAGACTGGAACATCGCTGCTTCCGGCGTGAAAATCGGGAACATCCAGGAAATAGACCGCGCCGCTGTAAGTTCCGCGTGAGCCGATCCGGTGAAATTCGCTCCCATCGGCGCGAACGATACAGGGGTCGCAGTGGTAGTGTTCGCCCGAAAGAAACAGAACCCATTTGCCGTCGGGAGACCAGGTGGGGCCAAAATTGAAGGGATGACCACTTTCGACCTTTGCTGCGTGCGAACCATCCGCGTCAGCCAGATAGATCACATAGTTGCTGTGGTACGCGATCCGTTTTCCGTCTTTTGAACTGCTGAAACCGTATGCGAACTCACGCGATGCCTTCGTTAGGTCCACCTTATTGTGCCCATCAAGATCCATCTTATATGGGTGGGAATTGCCATCGATAAGGGCAGTAAACCCAAGATGATGGGAATCCTGCGGCCAGAAGAAGAGACCCGTGTTGTAAAAGCTAGCGCGATCGACGGCGGTCGCATTGAAGGCAGACTTTGTGCGGCTGTTCACAATGAAGGTGTCGTACATCCAGCCCTCCGCAGTAAATCGAAAGTTCTTGTGCTCCTCCTCCCAGGCCGCATTCTCCTCGCTCTCCCACCCACGACCGATGACGCTCTGCGCACCATCCGGCGACCAGCCCACAAACTGGGTCCACTCTCCCGGCTTTGCTGCAAGACCTCGTCCAAGCTCCTGTTTGTGCGAGCTATCTGCGCGAATGCTATGCGCGCGCATCGTGATGATGTTGGCGCGTCTGCCACCAGGTAAATTGGTCTGCAGCTCAGTGTACCCAATCGTTCTGGAGCTTTGCGGCAGGGTTTGAGTCTGATTGGCTGCAGGAATCGAGATGCAGAAGGCAGCAAGAAACGCGCAGGACGATATCGAGGACAGCAACAAGAGATCTCTCCAATTAGCCAGTTTAGATTAGGTTCGTGGCGGCAATCGTGGATTCATTCCCTGCGGGCGTGAATCGCGAACCTCACCCGGATCCACAGCAGGTTTAGCCCTGGCACCTGAAGAATCTCTCCGCGAACATTCCACCGATGCAGGAAACACAATGAGGTAAGCCGGTAATAAGGTAAGTATGCATAACGTCGAGCAGTTTCTTTCAATTACCGACTTACCCATTTACCGGATCCTCGGGCGTGGTGCATAACCCGACATACGAGTGAAGTTAACCCTATGATTCGAAGACCTTTTACCCCGTTACCTCTTTACCAAATTACCTATCTTCTGGCTGTCGTCGCCCTGCCCGTCTATGCGGGGCATGGCGTGCAGGAGGCGCCGGTTCGTTTCAAAGAGCATATCATCGATACGATCCCAGGCGCCTACCATGCGACGGTTGCAGATATCAATGGAGATGGCAAACCCGATATTATTGCGATCTCCGAAACGGAGAACGAAATCGCCTGGTACGAAAACCCCACCTGGGAAAAGCATGTCATAACGAAGAGCCTGGCACGCAACATCGATGTTAGCGCTTTCGACGTAAAGAAGACAGGAAAGCCGTCGCTCTTCATTGCAAGTGAGTTTGATATGGGGCATAGCAAATCGGGTGGCCGTGTGGCGATGCTCGTACCAGGTGAGGATGTAACAAAGGAGTGGACCGTCCGCGAAGTGGGTCTGGACCCGACCGCGCACCGCATTCGCTGGGCCGATTGGGACGGCAATGGCCGCAAAGAGCTCGTTGTAACACCCATCGTCGGCGTAGGCGCGGAGAGCCCGAACTGGTCGGAACCGGTCGAAATTCAGAGCTATCGCTTTACTGGATTCGAAAAGAGTAAGGGCGGCGAGAAGATAGAGATGCACTCAGTGGACCGATCACTCCATATGAGCCATGGCGTGTGCGTTTGCGACTTTGATGGCGACCGCCGCGACGATCTGCTGGTGGCCAGCTTCGAAGGCATTACGTGGTTCAAGCCCCAGGGACGAGGCGATAAGAGGACATGGATTAAGACGCACCTGGCGAATGGTCATCCTTCAGACAATCCAAACCTACGCGGCTGCAGTGAAATCGATCGCGGCTTTCTGCAGGGCAAGCGGCCGTTTCTCGCGACGATTGAACCGTGGCATGGCAACGAGGTCGTGGTCTATCTTCCCCCAAAGCATGGCAGCAGCACCACATTGTGGTCGCGCCACGTGATAGACAGCACCATTGTCGATGGGCACGCGCTGGAGTGCGTCGATCTTGATGGAGACGGGCAATCCGAAATCGTGGCAGGCGGGCGCGGCGGCAGCTACAACCTCTACTGCTATCGCTGCACCGATAGCGAAGGGCTTAAGTGGGAGCGCACTATTATCGATAAAGGACATATGTCCTCAGCAGGAGTGGTTGCGGCCGATATTTTCGGCACTGGCCGAATGGATCTTGTTGCTGTGGCGCACGTATCGGGTCAGGTGAAGCTTTACGAAAACCTGGGAAAATAACACTTCAGTTTACGCGCGAAGATAGATCTTCTGCCTGTCGAAGAATCGCAGAACCAGCCACTTTACAGCGATAGTGCTGGCCGCGAACAGTGCGGGCTGAACAACAGGAAAGTGTTCCAGGGCGCCGCCAACAAAGAACTTGGCAATCCCCTCGAAGCTCACAAACTCCTGCATTAAATAGATGGTAAGCGGATTGACGCCAATGACCACGAAGAACAGCGTCCATCGCCGATATCCTCGCACATCGATCAGGTAGTAGAAGAGCGCGAGCAGAGCCAGACTCCAACCACCCGCAACGAGCACATACGAGCTAGTCCAGATCTTCTTAATGATCGGGAACCACGATCCCCACACGTAACCGGCGGCAATCAGGGCAACTCCGGCAACAAAGAGAACTGCCGCTTTCTTGTCTGGTTTGCGCGTTGTTCGCAACCACTTGCCTGCTAGCACACCAAGAATGGCTGTTGCGATGGCAGGGATGGTTGAGAAGGGACCTTCGGGATCGCCATAGGAGCGGTAAAGCTGCCCCGGCTTAAACAGCGCCCGGTCGATGTAGTTCGCGAGATTGCCTGTTTGAGACATGCTGCCTGTTTGCGCACCCGGAACATGAATCAGCGCCATCGCTGCCCAGTAGCCAAGCAGTAACACCACAGCGATGCCAATCTGTTGCCGGGATCGTGGCGCGTAGAGATAGATCAGCGCGGCAGCGCCATATCCCAGCGCCTGCCTCTGCAACACGCCCATGATCCGCAGGTGATCGATCCCATTAAACTTCAGAAGTCCATTGTAGATAAGCCCACATACGAAGAGCGTCGCCGTACGCTTCAAAACTGACACAGCAATCTGACTGCGTGTATGCCCCTTCTCTAGCTGCTTCGCGATGGCATACGGTAGCGCAACGCCTGCGATAAAGAGGAAGAGCGGAAAGATCATGTCGTAGAAGTGGAAACCGACCCACTCGACATGGCTCGTCAGGTTATCGTTGATCCTCTTAACGATCGGGTTGCGGCTCTTCTCCAGCATCGAGCTTACGAGATCGTCCCCGCCAATGATCCAGAACATGTTGAAACCACGCAGGGCATCCAGCGATTGGAGTCGACCGGAAGCGCCGCGCGATTGGGGCGGATTATCTTGTGCGTTCAAATGACAATGACCTCGCTTCTGTCTTGCTTGGATCTTCTAAATGGAGATTGCATTACCCGGCTATTGGATATAATTATCAATCTGACATTCTCAATCCTGCGGACCTGCTGGGCGAAACACGAAGCGCTGGATTTAATAATTTCTCCCATCGGGATACTGGAAAACAATGGCTGGATACTCCACGACTCCACTCAGCAAGAAACTCGTAATCAAACCAGGGAACACCCTGGCGCTGCTTCACGCGCCGCATGGGTTTAGTGAAACACTCGAGCCACTTCCAGAAGAGGTTACGCTGCTGGATGAGCTAGAGCTAATGGGCAGTTGCGACAGGATTGTGGCTTTTTACATATCGATGGAGCAGCTTGAAAAAGAGCTTCCTCTTTTGCGCGAGGCTCTTACATCCGATGGCAGGTTGTGGCTTGCATGGCCCAAACGTGCATCGCGCCTGCCAACAGATCTTTGCGACGGAGTGGTGCGTGACCTTGGCCTTGAGAGTGGGCTGGTCGACGTGAAGGTCTGCGCGATTGACGAAACCTGGTCCGGGCTCTGTTTCATGTTCCGGCTGAAAGACAGGCCGACATAATACCTAAGCAATTCTTAAGACAGCTAAAATGTTTTATACAGTAAACTTCCTGTACGACGACGTTCAACCTGAGAATTGATGTTCAAACGCACGATGCAGTCGGTAAAGAACCACGATGTCTCTTGGCCTGCGTAATATCACAAATACCGTAATTCGACGAAGCGATATGATGCTCTGGTCAATTCACGAGACCGCCAGGCATGGCTTGCCGGGAGTATTTGTGCACGTTCCGGAATGTGGCCTTGGAGATATTCTACTGTGTTCAATTTTGTTCCGCGAATTACGAAAGCGAGGAGCGCGGAATATCTGGGTGATGTCCCCGCATCCGGAGCTTTTTGAAAACAATCCTGATGTAGATCGGATCGTTTGCCACAACGATCGTTACGTTCGGCTCGCGGCAAAAATGCAGCGATGTATTGTCCCCTATTACGCTACCTACCAACCTGAAACCGACATTGATCTACCGCCTCACCAACACATTATCGCAGAGATGTGTCGGCGGGCCAAAATTACAGGATCCGTCAATCTTAAACCTCATATCTGGCTAACCGAGGATGAAAAGCTCTCGAAGATTGGCCCCGACCTGCCCATCGTTATCCACAGTTCGGGTGGCTCTGCGCAGTACTATATGCGAAACAAGGATTGGTATCCGGAGCGGTTTCAGCAGGTTGTGGATGCACTTTCTCCGGATTATAGAATAGTGCAGATTGGATCTCGGGACGACCCACCACTTAATGGCGTTCTTGATCTCAGAGGCAAAACGTCCCTTCGCGAAACAGCAGCCGTTCTGCATGGCGCAAGGCTGTTCGTGGGTCAGGTTGGCTTTCCCATGCACCTTGCACGCGCTGTGGACTGCCGATCCGTCATCGTCTATGGAGGACGCGAACCCGCAGAACAAACAGGGTACATCGCAAACGAAAATATCTCGAGACAGCCTATGTGTTCGCCGTGTTGGTATAGAAATCGCTGCGAATTTGATAGAGCATGTATGAACCAGATTACTTCGGATGAGGTTGTCGCCGCATGCTTGAGACAACTAGAGCATTTCGGCGAACCGTTGGCCGTCGAGGAGTACGAGGTTCAACCCAAACCAGGAGTTATCGCGGTCGACTGACACCAACTGACGCTTCGCACACATTTTGCGCGACAAAAAGATAGTTTATCTCAGAATGCTTAGATGCTGGCGAAGAAGCACGTTGAATGCCTCATGCCGGGCAGCACGGTGTTCAATTAGTTCCGCAGACGCAGTTTCG
This sequence comes from uncultured Chthonomonas sp., assembly GCA_903919615.1. GTDB lineage: Bacteria > Armatimonadota > Chthonomonadetes > Chthonomonadales > Chthonomonadaceae > CAIXIX01. Next base: position 20,610 of record CAIXIX010000399.1, on the reverse strand, counting down.
ATGTTAATTCGGGCCACCATTTCAGAAAGGTCGGCCCCCTCTTTTCCTACGTTTGCGATCTCTGCTTTAAAGCCAAGCGCTGTCTTATACCTGGCGTCATGTGGAATCAATATATTGGGAATGCCCAGCGATGCTGCGAGACCACAACCGTGAATTCTCGATGAAATCACGAGGTCAAACTCATCAAATAGGCGCGGATAGTCCTCTGAATACCCCGAGTAGTAGAACTGTTTCTTCTGTTCGGCAAGAAGGTTAGCTTCATCTATATAATGAGCAATATACGTAACCGGGTAGGCAGTTTCTAACTTGTCAAACTGCCGTGTCAAATAAGTTTCTGTCTCAGTCGGAATAGAATGAAACTCCGTTTTCGCAGTCTGCGCAACTATCCCTATGTGCGCGGGGCCAGTCCGCAGCCGGTTACTGGGAGCAGAAAACAAGGCCGGGCACACCTCCTGAAATGAGTTGGGCATATTCCGAATCAGTTCATAACAGTCCGGGTCGCGGGCAGTAATCAGGTCGCAATTTTCGGCCAAAACGCGGTTCAACTCTGGACCAAACTGGGTGGTCCCAGATATACCCACGCCTATAAAGGCACAGCGCAGTCCGTTATCAATTATGAAATTCAATAACGGAGCGACCCTTGGGCCATCTGACCATTCGGGACTGCCAGCAAAGATAACGTAGTCAATCGTTTCTGGATGATCCAAAAAGAATGAGTTATCCCGTTTTGGAGCACGTTCGGCCTTGGACCAACGGCTGTGGCGATGCCAGGGTCGAGGGCAAATACTTGGATGCCTATTGTAGATGATGGGGTTATATACTACTCCTAGTGAATCCAGCAGGCGGCGAACGCCGAAGAGGATAAACTCATCGCCGCAGTTCCATTGCCGGGTTGTCGAGAAGAGGATATTAAGCCGTTTCAAGGATATCTCAAACCTTTCACCACAATAGATTCACTTCGCGAGCACGTTTTGGGGCCTGTCTATTTCATCCAAAAGCGCCCACTCTTGATTCACTAGCACCACATCTCGCAAACCATTCACGTTTCGCCCGGTACCGTAGTAGTTGCCAGGTTCCACCGTGAAAACCGCAGCTGAAGTCAAATGATCTAACAGCTGTTCATCCGATTCTAGCGAGATGTTAACGCGGTAACTTCCCTGAGAGAGTGGCAGGGGCCCCAGCCTGCAGGTAACCGTACCGGATGCGGGCAGAGTGGTGTTGAACGAGTTGATCAATCTGCTGTCGAGATTCGTCAGGGGATGTCCACTGTAACTGTAAATGGTGCACTTAAACACCGGATTACGCAGCGGCTCCTGCGATTCATAACGCAGAATCAAAGCGCAGTCGGTGCCAGCCATCGCCTGTACAAGCGGCTGCTGCTGTGGCGTCGCCAAATACGCCTCGGTGAACCGTGCGAGACCATTTCCCCCGCGATCATGCCGATCCCGCAGCGCAGTGCTCGACGCTGTCGTGAGCGATGCAAGATAGGCATCAACTACAGGCGCAATCTTATGGTGCATTACCATTCGGCCCGATTCTAGCCAGATTCCGGAATCGCACAATGCCGCGATGGCGCCGATATTGTGGCTCACGAAAAGCACCGTCCGGCCCTGTTTCGCCACATCGTCCATCTTTCCCATGCACTTCTTCTGGAAAGCATGGTCTCCCACGGCCAGCACCTCATCCACAACCAGAATGTCCGGTTCAAGGTGGGCAGCGACAGCAAAAGCAAGCCGCAGATACATTCCGCTGGAGTAGTGTTTTACAGGCGTATCAATAAACTTTTCGACTTCGGCAAACTCCACAATAGCATCAAAGTGGCGTTGAATATAAGATCGCTTCATGCCAAGAATCGCGCCATTCAGGTAGATGTTATCTCGCCCCGTAAGCTCGGGATGGAAGCCTGTGCCCACCTCTAGAAGGGAGCCCACACGCCCAAAGACATCGGCGTAACCCTCTGTAGGATCGGTGATACGAGACAGTATCCTGAGAAGCGTGCTTTTGCCTGCGCCGTTCCTTCCGATTACGCCGACCACAGAACCACGCTCGATATCAAAAGAGATGTCACGCAGAGCCCAAAAGGCGATATCGTCGCGCTGATGATAACCATGTCCAGACAGGGATCGAATCACGCGGATCGGTGCATTTACGGCATCTGCGATCGTGTCTCGGAGAGTACGATACTCCTCCTTCGAGGCGCCGATGCGGTACTCTTTCCCAAGTTGTTCGACACGGATGGCGGTCTCTGTCATTGGTTAACTCGAATGCTGTAAGCTCGATGTCTTACATCCGCACTTGCGGACACATCAGATGACATCTGCAAAGGTTCTTTCCATGCGTCGGAAGTAGTAGGCGCCGCTTATCAGTAGAAGTACACCCGTCACGGATGACACCATGATCATTGGCCCGGGTGCCGTATTGGTGCGTAAGAGAGCCCACCGAAACCCTTCGACTACTCCTGCCATAGGGTTTATCGCGTAGATGGTGCGCCATGGCTGAGAGAGAAGGCGACTGGAGTAGGCGATTGGCGACGCAAACATCCAGAATTGCGTGATAAAGGGAATTACGTACCGCACATCTCTAAACTGCACGTTCATAGCGGAAAGCCACAGACCGACTCCCAACGACGTTACCAGCGCCAGAAGCAGGAAAAGCGGCAGAAAGATTACGTTAACGCTTGGCATTATATGGAAGTAGAGCATCATACCAAGCAGCAGGATGAATGCAAGTACGAAGTCGATTACGCCGGCGAGTACAGTTGAAAGCGGAACAATTAGTCGAGGGAAATAGACCTTCTTAATAAGATTGGAACTCCCGACCAGGCTGTTTGATGATTGGCTCAGCCCGTTTGCGAAAAAGGTCCACGGAACCAGCGCTGCGTAGCTAAAGATCGGGTACGGGACACCGTCCGACGGCATCTTCGCGAGTTTCCCAAAGAAGAGGCTGAACACAATCATCGTGAAAAAGGGCTGAATAATCGCCCACGCGGCGCCTAGAGCCGTCTGTTTGTAACGGACCTTTATATCGCGCCATGTCAGAAACAAAAGGAGCTCTTTATACTCCCAGAGTTCGTCGAGCTTTAGCGATACCCATCCTCGGGCAGGCTCAATGCGGTTATGGGCAAGAGTTTCACCATCCGCACTCTTCAATTCCATACTGATCTACCCCGGCTTCTCGGCTATTGTAGTTAGTGCGGATACCAGTATCCAGATGACCGTCAGAATTATACCTCTTTGTCCTTTTCCTGCTCAGTGCTGCGCCCGATTACCGTAACATTAAGCCCAACGCAAACTACAAGATTACTGTTTTTGTGACTACCAGTGCCGATCTACACAGCCGACTTTGCGACGACGGCAGCGACGGCAAAAATTGAGAATCTGCGTGTACGGTTTGCCAGCATGGCGACACTGCCTGATGAGACGGAGATATCGGTCGATCTAACTGACCCTGGTTCGAGTCAATCTATTTAGCGAGGCACATTCGTCTTCAATTGTTGCTTGACAAATATTTTCACGATAGGGAATACTGGCTGTTAGTTGTCACTTGTTGATACTAAACATTGTCCGGTCCAATGACAACTGGAGGAACGCCATGCCAGTCATTAATGATGCGCAGAAAGCCAGTATTCTGCCTGAAATGCGGGTACTTGAAATCGGTTGCGGTCTGAATCGGCGGGTTCTGGGCTCAACCACTCTGGATATTAACAGCGGATTAGGCGTAGACATCGCACACGATCTTAACCAGTGTCCATATCCGTTCGAAACAAGCTACTTCGATGTAGTACTGGCCGAACATGTACTGGAACACCTGGACAACGTCATTCCGGTTTACGAAGAGATCCACAGGATTTTAAAACCCGGAGGGATGTTCTACGTCGAAGTACCGCACTTCAGCAGCAGCAATTTTTTTACGGATCCGACGCATCGCCACCCATATTCTTCGCGCAGCTTTGACTATTTTGTTGAAGGTGCAGTCCTCGCGAAGTTTGGCTATAGCAATATCCGGTTCATTCGGCGATCCGTGAGGCTATCCTCTGGCGAGCGTTCACGATTTATGAAGCTGATGGGAAAACTGATCAATGCGCACCTTGAAGCGTATGAAAAGCGGTTTGCATTCATATTCCCCCGTGAAAATTTAAACTTTTCGCTTGAAGTCGTAAAGTAATCATAATGGACTACCTCGTGGCGTGCGCGCATCCTAACGCGTCTCACAACGGGATCATTCATGGCGTGTATGTTCCGTTTTTGATCATTGCAATCGCACCTTGGTGAAACCCGGCCCCAGATCTATCACGTCCAACCGATACTACGGCCCTAATCGCGGAGGTCATCAGATGCAACAGCTAGTACCGGAAGAGACAACAACATCACTAAGGGTTACGCCGAAGGAGTTCGCTGAGGCGGTCGCCGACATCGAGATGCGTGGGGACCAGAAGAACTCGGGTGAACACGTTTCGATTCCCGAGGCTATCACAAACCTCGGTCTGGATGTTAACCCCGAAGACGTCATTGCTGTGATTCAATCACGCCGCGCTGCAGAAGGCCGCCTGCGCGATGCGGCGGTTCAGAAAAAGATACAGCGACGTAAGCGGCTGATTACCGCTGCGCTCGGACTGTCACTCTTTTTCAACCTCGCGCTCATAGCGCGAATCAGCACAATCTCCTCGGGTGGTGGCGTCGAAACAAACGAATCGGGCATGACGCACATCATTGCCGGTAAAACCGGAACGGTCCATTTCTCCCATCCGTTTAAATATGCTCCCAATGTCGAGCTAATTGGCGCCGGGATGGCGAAAACACGCATTACCGACATACAGATGGATGGCTTTACCTGGGCGAACACCGGCCCAGACGACGCTGTCAATACAGGAGAAGAAGCCTGGACTGCAAAAGGCGTGCGCTGAAATTCGGTGAGGGGGTAAATTGGTAATTCGGTAATTGGTTTGCCTGCCGGACATTACACCGCGTCACCCCTTAACCCACTAACATCACTAACTCACTACCCCTTGTTCCCTCTTCCCTCTGCCCCTGAAGGTATTCATCACACGAACAGTTAATGTCACCGTGTAATGTAACTGCACCGTGAGCTGGAGTTTGTGATGAGAAGTTTGGTGACCTTGTTGATGGTCGGTCTGCCGCTGATACTGTGCGCAGCCGGCGCTGTGCGAGCGCAGGAGACGCGCGATCTCTTTTCGGATACCTGGGTGGCGAACGATGCCCTGGGCCGCGTTATGCCCTCATTCGAAGAGGTCGGCCCGGTTAAGACTGATCACAGACGCGTCGTCGGCATCTTCTATATCACCTGGCACTCGGACAATCTGGCGACACTCAAAAGCCCGTACTTGGCGGACGTGAGCAAGGTGCTCGCAGCAGATCCCTCGGCGCGGATGGACGCGAAAAACCCGCACTGGACCGAGGGCTCTTTCCACTGGGGCGAGCCGGAGATGGGCTACTTCCTCAGCAAAGATGAGTATGTCATCCGCCGAGACATGTCCATGCTGGCCGACGCGGGCGTCGACGTCCTGGTCATGGATGTCACTAACGCAGTGCGCTACTGGGACGAGTGGAACGTGGTCTTCCCCGTGATGGAGAAGATGAAGGCCGAAGGCAACAAGGTTCCCAAATTCTGTTTCTGGGCGTTTAATGGTCCGGTCATCACGGTTGTTCAAGATCTGTACGATAAGATCTATAAAGCAAACAAATATAGTGACCTGTGGTTCCAGTGGGACAACAAGCCGCTACTTCTTTACAATGGCAACACAGCCGTAGATGCCAACGGACAGGGCGTGCTGAACCCCAACCCGCACTACGATGCGGCGGCGAAAACTGATCCGAATAATCCCCATTACGGCGATTCCGACTACACCTCCGAAAACTACCGAGACTACACAAAAGAAGTGAAGCAGTTCTTTACGCTCAGGACGATGTGGTGGGGATACTACAACTGGGCCGGCAAACGATTCGTTGGAACCGAAGACAACTGGAGCTTCGGATTAGATTTGGGCGATAAGAACGTTCAGACCCTTACTCCCGACCAGTTGGTATCGCAGCACCAGGGCAAAAAAGAGGAGGCCGCCGTCACCCCGGGGCAACACCCGGCAAGCATGATCGGTAAGTCGTGGTCCAGAGAGAAGGGCGAACCCGAACTGGACGATCACGATCTTCCGCTCCCAACCTATGTGCCCTGGCTTAAGAAAACGGTAGATCACCCCGAAGGTTACGGCATCTACTTTCAGCAGCGTTGGGATGAGGCGCTGAAGGGCGATCCAGATTTCCTCTACATCAACGACTGGAACGAGTGGACGGCCGGCAAATACCAGCCTGATGGTGGCAAAACCACGAAGTTCATGCGGAGAGACAACCCCTACTTCTTTGTCGACCAGTATAACGCCGAGTTCAATCGCAGCATCCAGCCGATGCATGGCGGCTACACCGATAACTACTACATGCAGATGGCACAAAATATCCGCAAGTACAAGGGAGTCCGGAATATACCCGTTAACTACGGTGTTCACACCATCAAGCTAGATGCGGGATTTGAAGCGTGGTCTGGCATACCGATCGAATATCTGGATACGGTTGGAGACACGGTGCATCGCGACCATGCCGGATACGGCGGCACTCACTACACGGATGACTCAGGCCGAAACGACATCGTGAAGAGTAAAGTCGCAGTTGATGGCAAGAACGTCTACTTCTACGTAGCCACCAACGATACGTTAACGCCGCACACCGGCAAGAACTGGATGCTGCTGCTGATCGATGCGGACAAGAACTCAAAAACTGGCTGGTTTGGATACGATTTCATCGTAAATCTGAACGTGACTGACGATCACACCACAACACTGATGCGCTGGCAGGGACAGGGATCTGCCGGCCACTGGACCGTGGCGGCAAAGCTGAAATATCGCTACTCCGGCAAAGAGATGGTGATTGCCGTGCCGCGAAACTTGCTTGGCCTTAAAGGCAGCAAGTTCTCGTTTGATTTCAAATGGGCCGACAATCCGAAAGATCTGAACGACCCCATCTCACTATGCACGACGGGCGACACGGCGCCCAACCGCCGCTTCAACTATCGCTTCATCTGGAGCAAGTAGCAATGACACCGCTTAATTTCACGCTCGCCCTCGCCGGAGTAATCTGCTTTTGCTCTGGCATCTTGGCCCAAACTTTGGAAGGTGAGAAGATGGTTGTGCCGCTTACCGGCAGCACGCTTCCCTCCACGCTGGTGCAAAACAACACCACGGCTCGCGTCGATAACACGGGCGCTATCCGCGGACTGCACGTGCAGTTTCACGTTACCGATTGGCCAAACGTCTTCTTCAAGCCCGCGTATGCTGCCTGGGATTGGGCTGGCTACACCGGGCTAGCTATCGACGTCTTCAATCCCGAAGCCGAGGCGCAGACCGTCAACGTCCGGGTTGACAACGCAGGCGCAGATGGCGTTGCCAACTGCAACCAGCAGAGCACAAGCGTGCCTCCCGGCAAATGGACGACGTTCCGTATGCGATTTAACCTGGGCGGAGACAGGTCGCTGTGGGGAATGCGCGGACTGCCTGTAACCGGGCCGATGGGCGGCGGAGCGGTGCTGGACCTCACGAAAATTGTCGCCTTTCAGGTTTTCCTTGCGAAGCCGGGGCGAGAGCACAATCTTGTTCTCAATAACTTCCGACTTTACGGACCGGGTAGCAAGACCGATGCCGCAGTAAAGTATCCATTTGTGGACCCATATGGTCAGTATCGGAACGGGGAGTGGCCGGGAAAGGTAAAGAGCGCCGATGAGCTGAAGGCGCGGGCTGCGGATGAGCGCAAACGCCTCGAGCCATATCTCGCTGCCGATGCCTCGAACCCATATTGTGGTTGGAAAGAGGGTCCGCGCGTAAAATCGACAGGTTGGTTTCGCACAGAGAGAATCGATGGCAAGTGGTGGCTTGTAACCCCGGACGGCCACCTCTTTTTCTCTGCAGGGTTAGACTGTGTCAATACCGACGAATATACCTTTATCGATGGCAGGGATCGCTGGTTTGAGTGGCTCCCGGCCGCCGATAGCCCGATGGCATCGTTCATCCAGTATCAGCAGGGCGCGCATAGCATGGCAGACCAGATCGGCGGAAAGGGCAGAATATTCAGCTTCTATAGTGCGAACCTCTATCGACGCTCCGGCAAGGGCTGGAGAAACAGATGGTCTGAAGACGCCGTGGCACGCATGCGAGCCTGGGGGTTCAATACGATCGGCAACTGGTCCGACGGAAATCTGATGCAGAGCGCGAAGATGCCTTTTGTTGGCACCGGAGGGATCTCTGGAGATGTTCGAAGGATTGAAGGCGGAGGCGGCTACTGGGGCAAGATGGTGGATGTTTACGATCCAGCGTTCGAAGAGAGCGCGAACCGCAGCCTTGGCGCTGCAGCAGCGCAATTTAGCGCCAACCCCTACTGTATTGGCTACTTCAGCGATAATGAAATTGCCTGGGAAGCCGTGGAGCGCGGAGCGCTGGCCAGCCCTGTCGATCAGCCTTGCAGGGCGGCTGAGATCGTTATGCTGAAGCAGAAATATGGTGATAGTATTGAAAAGCTGAATGGCGCATGGGAAACGCAAGCGGCATCATGGGACGCGCTTCGCGCTCCAGATAAGCCCAATGCGACTGCACAGAAAGATCTAAGCGCATTCGTCTATCAATTCGCAAAGCGGTATTTTGAGGTCTGCAAGCAGGCCTATCGCATGGCCGCTCCGCATCAGCTATACCTCGGATGTCGCTTCGCATCTGCCCCGAAACCGGCGGTTCGCGCCTGTGCCGATGTAGCAGATATCGTAAGTTTTAACATCTACCAGAGCGGCGTTAATCGCGCCGAGTGGACGGGCATCAACGACCTGAACAAACCAATACTCATCGGCGAGTTCCACTTCGGTGCGCTGGACAGAGGTATGTTCCATGAGGGGCTAGGACCACGCGCCAGCCAGAAGGACCGTGCTGCTGCTTACACGAGCTATGTGCGAAGCGTTGCCGACTGCCCGGCTTTTGTGGGCTGCCACTGGTTTCAGTATGTAGATGAGCCTCTAACCGGCCGCTGGTTCGATGGCGAGAACTACAATATTGGAATGGTGGATGTCACCGATACGCCCTACCCGGAGCTTACTACTGCAGCGACGCGCGTACATGGTGAGGTGTACGCGCGCCATACCATTTCGAAATAACCCGGTCTAGAACCGCTTTTGAACCTCAAGGTAGGCAAAGAACGCATCACGGTTGGAGTAGATGCTGCTGAGGATCGTGCCACCATGGGCAAAACCGGCGTATGCGATGAACAATGTGGTCTTGTCTAGCTGATAGTCCACGCTGGTGTCGTACAGTGTTGCCAGGCTGCTGCTGCCCGAACTCGTGCGGCCAGTAAAGCCGAAGTTCGAATCGTCGTATGCGCCGCTTCCGGTGTAGTACAGATCGTGCTTGTCGGCCAGCCCAAGGAATCGAACATCAGACCTTACAACGATCTTTGGGGTTGGGCGCAGCACCTGTTCAATGAATCCGTCAGTAAGGTTTGCAGTTGCGAAAAAGGGGAAGCGTGCATAGGTTCTGCCTGATGGTAGCATCGGGAAAAACGTTCCGTGTACGCCGTTATTCCCATTGCCATCGCCGGAACCTTTGTAGTATCCGATGCGGTACCAGGGCTTAAGATGAGAGTCTTTTGGCTGATAGCCTACCTCTGCATCGAAGGCATAGGCCGCTTGGTTCAACTGACCCCATTTTCCAAACTGACCGGCGCCCCACAGTAGCGTATCCATTCGCCCAGAGCCCAGCGGGAAGATACGAACGTCGTGACCGCCAATCGTGGCAATATTTAGCGGATCCCAATCCTTCTGTCGTGCACTCGCAGATCGGTTATCAACTTTTGCTACGTCACTCCCGCGCGTATCCTGGTAAAAGATCGCGAATATGCGCGAGTCGGACACATGCTTTGAATTCGAACCGCCTTTCGGAACGGTGTCGGCAATATAACCGACCCTGATATTGTTCAGCTCATCTCCGCCCATAAGGTCATATCCACCCCGTGTTGGCATAGCGCCAACAAACGTAAAGGTATGGTTCGACGATTGGTTCGTGAAATGAACACCATCGAAACTGCGGCCAACGTAGCTGAACGGATTCGGGCTGAGTAGGCGGTTCGCGATGCGGTTCTGCTTCAAGTAGGCGAGTGAACCGTCCGCAACACGGTTCTCGGCTCCATCGATAAACTCAAAACGCCCCACCTGGAGCGAGCTGTTGGGATCGCCAACATGTTTGAATTTCTCGTAAAACTGCTTCGGGAACAGGCTTGCTACCTGGCTATGGTTCGAAGTGAAGTAGGAAGCTCCCTGGCCAAGTGCACCCTGAGGAGATGGCCCTGTGGAATGCGTTGGCAGATTGTAGAGCGCTGGAACGGCGAGTTCTAGCAGGAAATCTTCCTTAGAGGTTTCGCGCCTTACACCAAATCGCAGAATCGAGCCTCCGTAGGCATAGTTGCCGTCCGCCTTCTTGCTTGAGAAATAGTTGTTATCCTCAAACCGAACCTTGACGCTTCCAAAGAAGTGGAATTTGTTAATTTCCGATTCTGGGCCCGTTGCCCGCGGCGCCATAATTCCTTGAGCTTCGTTGCGGCGTTGGGGCTCTGGCGGCGTTTGCGGTGTCACCGTCTTCTGAGGTGGAGTTTGTTTGCTTTGTGTTTGGTTGGAGCTGTTATCGCTCTGTGTCTGCTGCGCCCAACCGGGGGCAGAGTTAATTAAAGCAATGAATAGTACTGCGGCAGCCAAACGAAATCGTGCCAATGGGTGGTTGCTCCTTTGCAAAGTGGCGTTTCGTCGACGCCACACGCTAACACCAGTAACTTTATCAATTAGATAAACATTATGCCGCGAATTCGATTCGATGTCAATTACGCCCGCTTCATTCAAGCGTGCCGCCGACAAATTGCAGAGTACAGGAGGATATTAGGTCGTTCAGGCTGAAGTGCAATCCGAATTGAAGTGTGCCGGACACCCGACGGTCCGATGAAAATACTGGCGAGATACCATGTGGCATATTGAACTCTTTGGCGGGCTGAGGATGACCCAGTCCGGACACGTTATCACGCGGTTTAAAAACACTAAGAACGGGGCTCTGCTTGCCTATCTGGCATTTCACAGAGGCAAGCCTCGGTTCCGCTCCGTCATTATTGACCTCCTTTGGCCGGATATTGAAATTGAAGCCGGGCGAAACTCGCTTCGTGTGGCTCTAAACTCCATTCGTAATCAGCTTGAACCACCCGGCGTTACATCTGGCAGCATTCTCATGGCCGATCGAATGCAAGTGACTCTCAATCCGGAGGCTGTTACTACCGACGTTGCTGAATTCGAAGCTGCTCTGCGAGATGAACAACGTGTCGAGCAAAATGCCGACGAGCGAAAACAGTGCCTGGTCCGCGCTGTTCAACTCTACACGGGTGAACTGCTGCCTGGATGGTACGAAGAGTGGACCGAGCCGGAGCGCATTCGACTCGCAGATATGTATATCGGCGCCCTTCGCCGACTCACGCGCCTGCACATTGAGACGAAGGAGTACGACAGGGCGATTGAGTACGCGCGACTCTCTGTTAATGCCGATCCGTACAGAGAGGATGCCTACCGGCATCTCATTGAGCTCTACGCAGTAACTGGGCGACCAACGATGGCGCTGCAACAGTACACTGAGCTGGAACGAGTGCTGCAGGAGTCGCTAGGAGTCCGGCCATCGGCCGGTATCACAGAGCTGATTTCGCGAATACGCGAAAAGACAGGCATCGTTACAGAAGTTCGTCCGCAAGTGTCTGCAACTCGAAAGACAGTTCAAGAGTCCACGCAGCCTGTGGCGTTCCCCGCAGTAGCTGCTCCTGCGCCGGTTTCGGAGATTAAACGCGCCGGGCTTCAAGGCGCTCTGCTTCCTACTACGCGCTTTTTTGGAAGAGAACGTGAGCTGATTCAACTATGTTCACTGCTGGATCCTGCGGTTGGGGGCGAGATAATTCCGCGTCTGGTAACCATTACCGGCCCTGGTGGATGCGGTAAGACTCGGATCTCCATGGAGTGTGCTCGCAGGCTGATACCGTCTTACAACGACCATGTATGGTTTGTGAGCCTGGGCGCCGCAACGAACGCGGCAGCTATCGCAGAGGCAATTGTTGCTGCAATGCAACACAAGCGTATCGTGGAGATGGAGCCGCTTGAACAGGTGATCAGCACATTGGCCGCGGGTCCGGCGCTGCTGGTTCTAGATAACTTTGAACAGCTTGTTGAAGGTGGCGCGGCCGTGGTTGAGGCTCTCATTGCAAGGCTGCCTGAGCTTCGCTGCCTCGTCACGTCTCAAGTTCGGCTGGGATTGCCAGGAGCTTATGACGTGCCCCTCAGACCTCTGCCAACTCCGGAACAGGGCCTCGCAGCTACGATGCTTCTGGAGTGCCCGAGCGCAGCCCTATTTGTAGACCGCGCTCAGCAAGCCCGCCCGGACTTTCAGATCACATCGCGTAATGTGGAGACTATCGCCGCCCTCTGCCGTGGAATGGAGGGCGTACCTCTCGCGATAGAGCTGGCCGCAGCCTGGGCACAGGTGATGACGCCTGCACAGATGCTTGAACGATTGAGTGATCGATTTCAGCTACTGGTGCATCCCCGCAAGAACAAGACGGACCGCCATCAGGCGCTGAACAGGACCATCGAGTGGAGTTATGATCTGCTCTCTCCCGAACAGCAGAGATTCTTAACAGGTTTGAGTGTGTTTCGCGAAGGCTGGACAGCAGAAGCTGCGGCTGCCGTCTGTTCAAATGCAGACTCGCACCTGCTTTTGTGGCAACTGTGCGATCGATCTCTCATTATTTCCGATGAGACAACAGAAGGCATGCGGTTTCGCATGCTCTCTTCTATACGCGAGTTTGCCGCCGAAAAAGCACAGGAGTTGAGCGCAGAGCAGTTGGGCGAGGCGCACGCGAAGTGGTTCAGAGAGTTTGCGTCCAGCACCTATGCCCACTACCAGTCTAGCGAGAGTCTCTATTGGAATCGCAGCTTTGCTGCAGAGCGGGACAATCTGGATGCTGCTCTAGACTTTCTTGTTGCGCGCAAACGCGCCCCAGAATCGTTGGAACTATCCGCCGCACTGTGGCGCTTCTGGTATCGAAGCGGACACATTGTTGAAGGTCGCAAACGACTTTCAGCGGCATTGGCAATCGCCGTCGTTGGCCCTCCTGATCTTCGAGCAAGGGCGACATACGGCGCTGCCAGACTAGCAACAACGCAGGGAGATCAGGTGACTGCAAAGCTGCTGTATGGCGAAGCCATCCGTCTTGCAGACGCAGCGAAGGATCATGTTACTGCCGCGGCAGCACGCGCCAGTCTGATTCTTGCAGCCAGAACTACCAGTGACTTTCGCCTTGCAGTAAAGCTGCGAGAAGAGGCTCTGAGAGAGTATGAAAAAGATGCCGATCTGCTTGGTGTGGCGCACTCCCTCTTTGACCTCGTTGATTTAGCAGAAATGTGCAATCTGCAAGAGAAGGCGGACGCGTACGGCAAAAGGGCAGCGGAGATAAGAGAGTTACTGCACTGGAATGGCGCATCGGAAAGCGATGACGACGCGCGGACAGATTTTGGCGTGGACAGTATGACTCACCACCTTACAACCAGTTTTCTTAGCCTGGCGGTGCTAGCCGCCGAGCAGGGAGATTTTGCTGATAGCAGAGACCTGATTGAAGACTGCATGTCGCTTGCTTCAGAATCAAGCGATAATCAGCTAGAAGCAATTATCAACGAGCACATGGCAGCCATTGCCCTGATGCAGAATGACTGGCCAGCGGTGTTTCGAGCGCTTCAGCAAACCATATCCCAAAGGTTGAGTGATGGGGATGATCCTGGTGTTGCGCGATGTGTCTACTGTTTTGCAAGAATGGCGGCCGCACGGAACCAGCATACGCTTGCAGCACAGTTGATTGGGGCAGCATCGGGCCCGCTTCAAATGCCCAATTTTGGTTTCGAATGCACCACTGCCAGACTGCTTTTACCTATCATGGGTGAGGAGTTGATTCGTACGCTGGAAGCAGGTTCCTGTTTGAGCTTGCAGACGGCTTCCGCACGAGCGATTTCAGAAGTTAATTGCCAGGGTGAATTAATGGAGCATTAATGGAAATATGCGATCCTCATGCTGTATAAACGCCACAGCAGGAGAGCTGAATGTACGGTCTGGTTAATAAGGCCATTGAAGACATGGTGCTGCAGAAATTCGGCGCCGCTACGTGGGAGGAGATCAAACGACGTGCCGGTGTAGACGTAGACGTCTTCATTAGCATGGAAGGTTACCCCGATGAGATAACCTACAATCTCGTTGATGCTGCCAGCGACGTACTCAATATGTCGAAGCCGATCATTCTACAGGAGTTCGGGCGATTTTGGGTTATGTTCACAGGAAAGACCGCGTACGGCCCATTGCTAAATCCCGCGGGATCAACAATGAAAGAATGCCTGCTTAACCTGGATCAACTTCACCTTCAGGTGGGTCTCGCGCTACCGGACCTTGCTCCGCCATCCTTTTCAGTGATTGATGTGTCAGTAGACACGTTTAAAGTAAGATACAAGTCCGAGCGAAAAGTGCTCGCGCCAATGGTAGTTGGCCTTCTAGTTGGGCTCGGCGAACTATACGATGAGCCGGTTTCTGTAACTATGGATGAAATCGATTCCATTGACACGCTCAATACAACTTTTACAGTTAAATATATATAAAGCAGCGCGATCATCAACCTGCGAATTCCCACGCGATACGAAATACCCGAATTGCAATGCGTAAGTTGTTGTTTTTCAATACAAAATATGCTGACAGGCAGATACTGATAGTCGTATTAAACGCTATAGTTCTTTGACGGCAGAGACAGCCACACTTCCTACTGATCTCGGAACAGGACTTTAATCCGAAACACTGCTGTTCGGCAGGCAACCGACCAGATTCAGTGTATATTATGATGTGTGATTTCACTCGAGACAGAATCGGTATGACAACCGGTTCTATCTGCGAGATAGCAGCCAGCCCCTTGCAGACGCTGGCTTATCGGCGATGATACGCTGAGCGATCCCTGCATGGGTCACGTTTTGCCCACGGAGCAGGAGCGGAAAGTGTTAATGGCTTCGGATACGATCAATCTCTCGCACGGGATATTGGGCGAGATATTTCCGTTTCATATTGCGGTCGACAGTAACCTGCGAATCCGCCAGGTTGGCGACGCTCTGGCCAGGCGCTATCCCGAACTCACTGCAGATTGCGATTTTGCAAGGTTTTTTCATATTGTTCAGCCGGAGATCAAAACAACCTACCACGATCTTCTGGATAATTTGCACTCCGTTTTCATTATTGAGACCGTAGCTACCTTCTTAAAACTCAAGGGACAGTTTGTCTCCGATGAGAGCAAGGAGTGCCTGGTCTTTCTCGGGTCTCCCCTCATCGTAGATATGGGCCAGGTCGAAGACCTGGGTCTCTCTCTGAACGATTTCGCGCCACATCATATGGCGGCAGATTACTTGCTCGCCCTCCAATTTCGCCAGGTTGCCCTCGAAGATGCTCGCAGGCTCACTACGGTCCTTTCTCAACAGAGAGCGCGACTGCAGGAGAGCGAAAAGCGTTATCGGTCCGTTGTTGAAAACGTAAAAGATGTCATCTTTCAAACGGATTCCGACGGCATGTGGACGTTCTTGAATCCAGCATGGACCGAGATCACCGGCTATAGTGTTCAGGAAAGCCTTGGAAAGCACTTCGCAGAGTTTGTGCATCCCGATGATCGGCAGAGAAACCTCGATCTGTTTGTACCACTTATTCAGCGAAGGAAAAGCTACTGCCGGCACGAAGTGCGTTACCTCACACGGGACGGCGGATATCGCTGGATGGAGGTGTTTGCACGCCTAACTCTGGACGATAGCGATAAGAGCACTGGAACAGCTGGCACCTTAAGCGATATCACGGAGCGGAAATGGGCTGAGCAGGCGCTTAAAGAGCGTGAAGAACGCCTTCGCTCAATTGTAACAACAGCAGTCGACGGAATTATCGTTATCAACAGTCACGGCATTATTGAAGACTTCAATGTTGCCGCCGAACGTATTTTCGGCTACTCGAACCTCGAAGCGATTGGCCAGAACATTTCCCTGCTGATGCCGGAGCCGTACAGCAGCACGCATGACCTGCACATGGGCAGATTCCTGCGGACCGGTGAGAGCAATGCGATCGGTATTACTCGCGAACTTGCTGGAATGCGCAAGGATGGGACCGTCTTCCCGCTCGAAATATCTGTAAGTGCGATGCATGCGGGACTTGAGCAGCGATTTACGGGCATTGTGCGCGACATAACTGAGCGAAAACTGTGGGAGCATACACTTCGTGAAGCAGAGAGCGCAATGCGAGAAAGCGCCCTTGCCATCGCCCAGGCCCGTGCGATCGAAGTTGAGATTGGCGCACGAATTCAGCAGACTCTGCTTATATCTTCTCCGCCCGCTAGCTTAAATGGTGTGAGCATCTGTGCGAAATCAACGGCTTCCTGTGAAATTGCGGGCGACTATCTCGATTTTGTGCGCTACGATCAACATCATTTAGATCTCATTGTCGGCGATGTGATGGGGAAGGGCGTTCCTGCTGCGCTGCTTGCCGCTGCTGCTAAAAGCCATTTTCAAAGAGTCATTGGCGGGCTGTGCCTGTCGCTCGGCAAATTCAATCGCATTCCAGAGCCGGAGGAGATCGTCTCCGCTGCACATACCGTCATGACGCCGGAACTTGCAGGCATTGACAGTTATATCACACTCTCTTATGCTCGATTTGATCTTGAGGCACGGAAGTTAACATTGGTCGATTGCGGGCATCCGCGCCCCATTCACTACCGTGCAGCCCGGGATGAGTGCGTGTACCTGAGCGGCGAGAACTTGCCTATCGGCTTCATGCAAACTGAAGAGTACCGACAAGTTGAATATAGTTTTTCGCCCGGCGATCTGCTGCTGTTCTACTCGGATGGAGTAACCGAATCACGGGCGGCTTCGGGTGAGCTATTTGGAATTGACCGACTAGCCGACGTTTTGCGTGAACGAGCGCAGGAATCTGTTGATGAAATCTTTGAACATATACAAAGCGCAGTTACTGCATTCTCAGAAACTGAGACCGCTTCAGACGATCTAACTTGCGTGATTGTCCGGGTTGAACCATCGACAGGACAGCTGATCGGAAAACGGATGTATCGTGAGATTCACGCTTCTCTCGATGAGCTCGAGGCAGCAAGAGACTGGTTTGAATCATTTGCCGGCGGCGCTGAAAACACGCTCCTCCCAGAGGATGACCTGCAAGCGTTTTTGCTAGCGTTCAACGAAGCCCTGGTCAACGTGATACTTCATGCATGTAAGGGCGATGCGCGACACAGAATCCAGATGGTGCTCGCCGCGTATACGGATCGCGTTAGCGTGTCGATTTATGACACTGGTATCACTTTTGATGTGGATTCGGTTGCCGAGCCAGCATTCGATGGTACTCGTGATAATGGCTTCGGCCTCTTCATTATTGCTAACTGCGTTGATGAAATTGAGCGCGGCAGCGACGAATTCGGTCGTAACAGGCTACGGCTAACGAAGCGAAGATGCAGATTGGTACAATAGGCTGAAAGGAATTGGCAATGGAGATTAGTACGGAACAGGAAGAGGGCGTAACTGTTGTTAACGTCATCACAAGCAATCTCGATGCCAGTAATGCCGGCCGATTCAAACAGGCGATCGGGGCTTTGATTCAACCGGATCAAAAGTTCGTTCTGGACCTGCACGCAATCGGCTTTGTCGATAGCTCAGGTGTCGGCGCATTGCTATCCGCGTTACGGCAAGCAAGCAGTGTCGGCAGTAACATAAAACTGTGTTCAACTCAAAAACCGGTGCTAGTGCTGTTCGAACTAGTGAGGATGCACCGAGTGTTTGAGATATTTGCTACTCGGGCGGAAGCGATTGCTTCATACAAATCTGCCACAGAATCAGCATAAGCTCGTGTCGGCTTAGCAAGCAAACCACGCCGTATGCTGCTTCCGGAAACAATCGCCTCTTTCGTGACTGCAACTTAATGGGCCACTTAATGGACCGTTAACGCATGCGTAAGATAATGTTCTTGTGATCGACGAATTGTGCGATGTTTCGAGGAGGCGGATTGTAATGGCAAGCAACCTAGCAGCGCGAATTCTGGCGGAAGCGGCAACAGGCGTATCTCGCCGGCGTGACCGACAGATAGAAATTTTATGCGGGCGCTATTCGGGCGCACCGACGGGCAGCCGTATGGTCGAAAAGCGCAAGCTCAATGCGCTGCGGCTTTTCGTTAATGAAGGCGGATCGCAGATCGCCAAGCGTGCGATGGACATCTTCATCTCGTCCATAATGCTCCTGCTTCTCACCCCCCTGTTCCTTGCAATCGCGATTGCCATCAAACTCACGGATCGTGGCCCGGTACTGTTCTGGCAGACCCGAGTTGGCAAACATGGCGCCGAATTTCAGTTTCCAAAATTTCGTTCGATGGTTGTTAATTCAGAGCAGCTCAGGCAGCAGCTCATGGCACAAAATGACCATGGCGCAAGTGTTACCTTCAAAATGAAGGATGACCCGCGCATTACTAAAGTTGGCAGAATCATCCGCAAGCTTAGCCTTGATGAACTCCCTCAGCTCTGGTGCGTATTGAAGGGCGAGATGTCGCTCGTTGGCCCAAGACCCGCTCTGCCAAAAGAGGTTGCGCTGTACAAAGTCGAAGAGCGGCGGCGATTGGACGCGATGCCCGGCCTCACGTGCATCTGGCAAGTTAGCGGCCGCGGAGATCTGCCCTTTCCAGAGCAGCTTGCGCTCGATGTGTACTATATTGAAAATCGCAGTCTGATGCTCGATATCAAATTGTTGCTGTGGACCATCCCCGCTGTTATCCTGGGCAAGGGAGCTTACTAAAATGGGACTGGCGCCCCTTGTCGACGAGCCCGGCAGTGAAGACCGGTTTCCAGGCAAGCGTTTGCTGTCCGATTCGTTTAAAGAAGGTACTGTCATTCGAAATACGAGTCTTAAATCACTGGAGCAACGGTTCTCGGAGAGAGGACGTTTTAGGCTCAAGATGAATCAGGTTGTAAACCAGTGGGGATGGACGCGCAGAATCCTGACGATTAGGGCTGCCAAAAGGTCCATTGATATCACCTTTGCGTTAGTTCTTGTGGTCGCAACACTCCCGATGCTCCTGCTCATTTTCGCGTTGGGCGGTAAAGTGTGTAAGACGCGTCGATCTGGCCGCTTTCATCAACAGTTCTTACAGTATTCATTTGACGCTCACTCGGGTATCGGTGGGAAAATCGCTACAGTTATGCATCTGAGATGGCTTCCGTCGTTGTGGAACATCATTTTAGGGCATATGTCTGCTATTGGGCCGAGGCCTGCTTCTCCCGGAGAACTGAACCCTCGCGAGCGATTATCTCGTCAGCGCTACGATGTGCGTCCGGGATTGATCTGTCTCTGGTGGATTCGGCAGAGATTAAACATTAGCTTTGATTCTGAAGCCGCCGTCGATGCTGAATATGTTGAGTCGCACTCGCCGAGCGGCGACCTTGGCATCTTGCTTCGTGCTATTCCGGCAAGCCTGTTCGGTTCTGGCAAAACTCCTATCGTAAATAATGCTCAGATACTGGGCGTTCCAATCCACAACGTCACGATGGAAGCTGCCATCAATGAGATTATTGAGAGGGCAGGCGCCGATGAGACTTCTCAAGTCTGCTATCTGAACGCAGACTGCGCTAACATTGCCTGGACTAACAAAGAGTATCGTGATGCTCTGCACGAATCCACGATGATCTTGGCAGATGGCATCGGAATGAAGCTAGCCGGGAAACTGCTCCGGCAGGGCATTCGCCAGAACGTGAACGGTACAGACCTGTTTCCAAGACTCTGCGCTGCTCTAGAAGATACAGATAAGTCGATTTACCTTCTCGGTGGCCTCCCGGGTGCAGCGGAGGGTGTTTGCAATTGGATCCACACCAATCATCCTAAGGTGAAAATCGCCGGTGAGCATCACGGCTTTTATTCACCGGACGAAGAAGCCGACATTATCGCGAATATTAGAAATTCTGGTGCATCGATACTGTTAGTCGCCATGGGCTGTCCCAGGCAAGATCTGTGGGTGAAGCATAACCTTGAGGCAACAGGCTGCAAAGTGGGCATGGGAGTTGGCGGGCTGTTCGATTTCTTCAGCGGCCGCATACCTCGTGCGCCAATTTGGATGCGTGAGATTGGCATGGAGTGGCTGTACAGATTGATACAGGAGCCTGGCCGCCTGTGGAAGCGTTATTTCGTGGGAAACACCCTCTTTCTCGCACGAGTTGCAGCGAACCGATACCTGGGTCGTTTACCAAAATAGAATAAACGGAGTGGCTGCCTGCCGGAGGCGCGCATCAGTCCCTCTCCCGTGTTCTCCACCGTGGTCTCCGCCCCGCCGACGCAGGGTTCCCTCGCCCGCCGCGGAGCGGAATCAAGGGCGGAGGGTAGAGGAATCAAGGGGAAGGAGGGCTCCTGTGCGCTGGGGCCCTATCCCGCCCGAGGGTGGTCTCCGCGCGTTGCGAAGCAACT
>CAIXIX010000398.1 GCA_903919615.1 uncultured Chthonomonas sp. | reverse complement strand
TCTCGTGGGCTGGGAGGCATGAGAAATGCCTGGTCGGGAGCATATTCGCGAAATTCGTGTGCCATAAGAGTAAGTTCACCATCTGCTAACGAAATGACTCTCTGGCGATAAAAGATTTATTCCGGGACAGGCTCCTAGCCCGGGTTTATATGGAGGCTGGCGACTTTGTCGGCGCCCAAAAACTACTTGCCGTCGGTTTCGCAATTCAGAACACCGAATACAAACTGGATGTCGAGGACCCTGGCCTGTATCTTGCGCAGGGAGATCTCTATCTGAAGCAGGGAAAGAAGGAAATGGCAAGAGACGCATGGCAAAAGGCCGCTGCGTTTAGAATTCAACAGCTTGAACCTGTAAAGCAGGCACAACAACGGCTGACTGATAATCCCTGATCTTTGGCTGGAGGACAGGGAATCGCTGCCGCACTGCCTGTGCGAATTAGCCGGAGAAAATTGACCAGCATCAATCGTTCAAGACCGATTATAATCTACTAGCATCGGCTAACAGGATCGTCACGCTTGAGAAAAATTACTTATCACGATTTGAACATCTGGAGGACAGCAAGAGATCTTGCTGAGACCTGTCGACTTGTCGCCGGGGCAACCGCATCAGGCCCTGCCGATGATCTTCCAGATAAGATCCGAGACATTGCTTCATCTTTGCCGGCTAAGATTGCCGAAGCATACGCGAGCGGCGATGAAGCCTTCGCAGCTTGTCTGATCGAAACCCGGGCGAACCTTTTGCTCCTTGAGGAACTGATCGCAAAAAGTGTTGATCTTGGACAAACGGAGAAGGGAGCCGCAGAAACGCTTTCCCTCCTCGCAAGATCAGAACTCTCTATTGTGAACGCTCTGATGGAAGCGATTGATCGAAAACATCTACTCGAATAGCGCAACATTACCTGCAGCATTAAGACTCTGAAAGTCACGTTCCGCGTGGAACAGGTATGCTCTTTCGGACGCAATGATGCACTGCCAGACTTAATGCTTGAGACGGAGGGTGCAGGTTAATGGGTGATAGCGGCGAGATGGGCAGCAGTTCTGACCTTATCAAATCTGGGGCCGAAGAGAAGCGCAAGCTCCACAAGGACTTTGGGCGTATTGACCTCTTGCTCTTCCTGATTTGTACTCTGGTAGGTCTGGATACGATTGGTTCTGTCGCGAACATCGGTGCGCAGGGTTTCACCTGGCTTGCCGTACTCGGCATTGCTTTCTTCGTTCCCTATGCTCTGCTTACGGCCGAGTTGAGCTCCGCATTTCCTGAAGAGGGCGGCAGCTACGTTTGGACGAGATTGGCTTTCGGTCGACTGCCTGCAGCCATTACCAGTATCTTTTACTGGGCCTCCAATCCCATCTGGCTGGGTGGATCGCTCTGTATTACCGCGATCACGGCCATAAGCACGCTCATTATCCCTATTCCGGAATGGGCTAAATATCTGCTTGGGCTCGCCTTCATCTGGTTCACTGTCGGTTCCGCGGTTCTCTCGTTCAAATATGGCAGATGGGTCTCCAACATCGGCGCATGGGCCCGATTTATTGTCCTCTCGTTCTTCACAATAACAACCGGAATTTACGCTGCCAAGCACGGACTGCATGGCTTTAAGTTTCACGCTTATCTTCCTACCTATGCCGCATTCATTGCTGCTGTACCTGTCGTGTTCTTCAACTATGTAGGCTTTGAGGTGCCGAGCGCGGCTGCGGAGGAGATGCCGAACCCACGGCGAGATATCCCGATCATGGTTGCACGTTCGGCCATTGGGACAATCTTCCTCTACGGCCTGCCGGTGCTTGCGATCCTCCTCATCCTTCCTCAAAGCAAAATTAGCGGATTGAACGGATTTGTGGATACTATCAAGGCGGTCTTCACCGTTTATGGTGGAAACGTGGCCGCAGATGGGACAAGCACACTTACGGGGGCAGGCGCATTTCTGGGGGGGCTGGCTGCCGTGGCGTTTGTGCTGGCGCTGGTCTCCAGCGCTGCAACCTGGATTATCGGCGCGGATCGCGTGGTGGCTGTCGCCTGTTATGATGGCGCAGGGCCTCGCGCACTTGGCAGGTTTTCATCTCGCTACGGAACTCCAGTGGCCGCGAACATTCTTGCAGGTGTGCTGGCAACGGTGGTAATGGTACTTGCTTTCAAGATGTCCGATGGAGACAATAAGAAGTACTTTTCCGCAGTACTTGGCCTGGCCATCTCAACCACCACACTCTCCTATTTAGGTATCTTTCCCGCGCTGATCAAACTGAGGTATTCGCACGCAAACGTTCAACGACCTTTCCAGGTTCCTGGCGGAATGGCCGGCGCATGGATATGCGGTGTTGTAGTCACTGGTTGGGCGCTGCTAGCCACCGTCACGCTCATCTGGCCCGGCCTCGGCGTAGGCTGGTTTGGCTCATCGGGCAAACCGGATGACTCGCTGCCTTCCGGTTTCGCGGGGCACCGAATTCCGTATGAAATGACGCAAGTTGTGCCGCTCATTATCTTCCTTGCGCTCGGATTTGTGTTTTATGCGTTTGGCAAGAGTGGTCGGGAAGAGGCCAGCCGTTCCGAAGCTCCGTAGTTATGCTGAATCTGGCCCTGGGGGAAACTGCAATGTTGAATAGCCTCTTCACGTATTGCCTCACAGGTTTGCTGCTACTTTCTGGCGTTGTTCGAGCATCTGCCGCACGCGTAGATCTTGTTGGCCCCGGCAAACTCTTCGTACGAGTAACCAACCCTGCTGCTGCGCGTCTGGCTATTGCGCCCCGGATCTATTTCAACCCCAATCTCGATCCCTGGCTCGGTGATACAATCTACGCAACCGCGACGGGTGGGCAGAAGTCAGCGCCTGCAAAAGAATCGTGGCTGAAGCCTGGCGAAAAGTCCGCGTGGATCGACATCGGCGAGCATATGTCTGCCCATCCATCATTTCGAGCCAAGTCTGAGTATCTTGCGCCCGTGTTTGTGGCCGCATTAACCAGCCCGGTTCAGGATGGGCTGAACCTGACTGTCGAGATCTCTGCAGGAGCGGAACATCGCCTATTGCGCAGGATTGATTTGCGTTCGCAACAGCAGATTAAACTGGGAAACAGCGTTTGGTTGGGTGGGGAGCCACTTCCGACCCTTGGGCTTCTCGTACCGACGGTCGCTCCTTACAAAACCCGGATTTACACCCTCGAAGAGGCTTCAAAGCAGCAGTTAGCCTGGATCAACTCGTACGGACCAAAGCCTACTCTCTCGACACATATCTGGTTCATTGCTGGCCAGGCCTTTGCTGACCAGCCTGGAACCTCACCGCTCCGCGAGATGCAGTCAGAGATACTACGCAGGCTGGGATACGCCAATTCGGTTCAGTATGCCGCCGATGAGAAAGATCTGGACCGTTTGCGCAGCCTGAATGCCGGGCCATTGCAAACTCGATTGGAGCAGCCCGAGGAGGATGAAGCCGCTGCAGCATCGCGGCTCCGAAAGAGCGGGCTGTTGCCTTATGTTCGGGCGGTGACGCTCGGCGATGAGATCGATATTGAAGTCAACAAGGCGAAAGAGAACGAGATTAATGCCGCATTTGTGGCAGACCTCAAGTCGCGTGGGTTTCATCCCGACGATTTTGTGTTGCCCGAACTCGTATCGAAGGCAGCTGTAATTTTGGAAGAGGATCGTTGGAGCCTCGTGAAGCTTCAAGGACCACTTCCCGCGTCGAAGCCAAAGCTGTTCTTCGAAGCGGCGATGTTTCGGTATCGTCAGTGGTCGAAAGATCTGGCAACCAAGACGAAGCAGGTACAGGCGAACTTCCCCGCCGGCGTACAGACCGGAGCAAACTTCAGCCCTCATCTTTCTGTTTGGCCCGATGTTCGGAAGTGGATCGATCCGTTCCGCGATGGGGCGATGACAATGCCCTGGTCCGAGGACTGGTGGTGGCAGGTTCCAGAGGCTGGCCCGCAGGCATATGGCTATCTTCTGGATGCGCTCCGACATGCGGCTGACTATCACGACGCTCCCTACTGTTTCTACACCATTCCCGATAACGGCGAGACCGCACCCAATCTGCTGCGCATGAACTACTTTGCGCTCGGCCATCAGGCTAAAGTGATCGATCACTTCGCGATCTATCACCAGGCGTTCGGAACTTGCGACTACATTGATTTCCTTGAGAGCAAGGAGAAGTACCGGTCGATCCATCGTATACTCACCGATGTTGGACAGGTTGATGCGAGGCTAGCGGCAGCACGGATGCGCAAGGCTCAGATCGCCATCATGATGCCTGTCGCAAACGACGTGTGGAACAACGAAGATCTGCTGACCGACCCGAAGCAGGAGCATACGAACAACCTGTACTATGCAGATTTGAACGTCGAGAACCATGAACGCAAAGCCTTATGGCTGGCGCTGCGGCATGCAGGTTATTCGGTCGATCTCATCACGGATGAGGATGTGGCTGCCGGGAAGCTGACGGATTATCGAGTGCTTTATCTCGTCGGGCAGGAGATGTTGTCTTCTGCGGTCTCACCACTAAAGAGCTGGGTGGAAAAGGGTGGGGTGCTTGTCGCGGAGAGTGGTGGTGGAGTTCTCAACGAATACCGAGAGCCGCAGCCGGGGATGCTGTCGCTGTACGGTTTGAAGGCGTCTCATCTCATTCGCAAGATTCGCACGCTGCAGCCAGCCGACGATCTTCCTGATATGAAGCCGCTCGGAAGAATAGTGGTCGACGCGAGTTCATCGATACCAGCATTTTGCAGCACCGAGGAGTTGGAACCCATCGACCCATCTTATATCCTTGCGCAATGGGAGAGTGGCAAGACTGCCATAGCTACGCACACAGTTGGCGATGGAATGGCAATTAGCTGTGGCGCTCTGGCCGGCCTTGCGTACATTCAACCTGCGCTGAAAGGCAAGCCGGAGCTGCTCACAAATTATCCACAGGAAATCCGTGATCTGATTTCACAGCCAGTAGCGATAGCTCGACACGTTTTGAGGCCAATCGTATGCTCCGAACCACTGGTGGATGCGACTCTGCAGGAGGGGCCCCTTGGCGCGGTGATCACGCTGACCGATTTTCGCACGGATGCGAGGAAGCCTATAACGATTTCACTGCCAGGTTTGCCGAATTTGAAGTCCATCCGCAGCATCCGGCACGGTAACCTCACAGTTAAGCACACTCCTGCTGGGGCAATGGTGATGCTACCGCTTGATATTGGAGATTTTCTGCTTCCAGAGTAGTTTACATTGACGATTGAGAGAAAACTACGGCTAGATCGCAGGATTCGTCATTCTGGTTACGGTGAGCTGGGGTGGTTTGTCAACCTCCGATGGTATCTGTTCACGGCATTTGTTGGGCTCAGTCTGTTTCAGTCTGAGGTTCTTCTAACGACACGTTAACCAAACGAAGATTATGTCTAGGGTATATTGATTCACTAGCGCCGCCTCACATTGCAATACCCTCCGAGACGGCCAGGAGCATTACCCGATGAGTGTTCAGAGCCCAACCTGGTCCGAAGCGGACGTCAATGCAGCCTGGGAGGCTGTGAACGCGGGCGCGTGCCTGCTCGATGTACGCACCACTACTGAGTATGCATCGGCTCACATACCGGGCGCGATTTCAATGCCGCTTCTCGACCTAGCCCGCGGTACAGGTAATCTTCCGGATGACCGTGCGATTTACGTAATCTGTAGTACCGGTAATCGCAGCAATCTAGCAATGAGCCACCTGTCTAGCCAGGGGAAAAGTAAGCTTTACGTGGTACACGGGGGCATGCGCGCCTGGGTGGCCGCCGGACTGCCGTTTGAGACCCCAAAGCCCGATGCGCCTCGTGGATTTTTCTCGCGGTTTAAGAAGCGATAGCCGTTCGGGATCGCGGGATTTGCTTGTAGGCGAAGCAAAGCATTTTGCAATTCAGGCCATTTTCTTGCTGCTCTTCTTGCTCTCGATTACCGCAAGTTTGTAGTCAACCACGCGTTCAATAAGTGCTATCGGGACAGGTATGTCGTAGGGTATCTGTATCGTGCTTTTCGAGGTCCAGTAAGCCGCAAGATCCTCACCAAAGTCCTCGAAAACCTTCGCTCCCGGGTAGAAACCAGCATGGGACTTGTGAGCTGCATAGTACACAACCACAAGTCCATTCAGCTTCATTGCGGGCATGTTGTAGCTGATGACTTCAGTGCCGATGGGTACCTTCCTCTTGATGATATCTCGGAGGGTATTGAGGTGCGATTTTGAGATTTCTGGCGCAGCATCAATGTATTCATCGACGCTCGTATAGCGATCAGTTACGTTCATTTGCCTTAGGATACCTCTCGTGTCCGCTGATTGCACGTGCATCGTAATGCACCGGCGCAGCAAGCGGCGCCACTACCTATCGCGAATAATGCAGGCTAGCGCGTTGCTGGTTCGCGAAAAGATCGTTCTTCCACGTCGTTTGGATCGGTTGAAACGGGACCATCCCGCCACAGCCAACGCATCATTTCCGGCATGCAGAGTCCGCCAAATTTTTGTCCATGGTTGTTCATTCCCCATGTGTAATTGACGTCGTAACCCTTCTTTGTAAGCGCCTTCATTAGCCGTACATTCTGCAGAAACCAGTCCCACGTTTCATCGTAGACGCCATTGCGTGTTCCGCGATTGTCATTTCTGCCATCGCAGAGAAAGATGCGAATTGGCTTTCTCTTGCTTTCAAGCACTCTCTCCGTGTACACCTGGCCGCCGTGAATGTTGGTAAAGCTGCCCACATTGCTGAGCACTTTGCGGAAGATATTGGGTCGCTCCCATGCGACCATAAACGCAGCAATGGCTCCTGAGCTTGATCCGCCAATACCATGCATCTCCGGGTCGCGAGAGATATTATAGTCCTTGTATAGAACAGGAAGAAGCTCTTCAGTGATGATGCGAGCGTACTTATCGTCCGGAGTGTTATACT
The DNA here is from genome assembly GCA_903919615.1 of uncultured Chthonomonas sp. Lineage (GTDB taxonomy): Bacteria > Armatimonadota > Chthonomonadetes > Chthonomonadales > Chthonomonadaceae > CAIXIX01. The sequence goes on along the minus strand of CAIXIX010000398.1, from coordinate 35,843 downwards.
CGGTGCCTCGATTGGTAAAGCCATCTCCCCATCCAACTTCCGGCGACGGCTCCTTCTGGTCTGGAGTGCGGCCGGGATTGATAAATACACCGATCATTACGGGGATCTCACGACGGTAGATGAGGTTATCCATCACGTTCTGAGCACGCATGTCTCCCCGTTCGTCTTTAAAGGCCTGGCCATCTTGAAAAATCATGAGGGCGGCCGGTTTTGACGGGGAGTACTGTGCCGGAATGTAGACCCAGTAGGTGTGCTGAGTGCCCGGGTAGATGTTACACGGCAGAACAAATGGCCCACGAATTTCACCTTTAGGCACGCCCGGTTGGGATAGTGAGTCGGGACCCAGGTGATACTGGGAATCGGGGTTTGGCTTCGGGTTTTGCTGCGCGATAGCGGATAGTGAGATACATACGGTTAATAATATAAGCAGGGTTGTGGGTTTGATCATGTGTCGATTATCCTCGGTGATGTCGACACATTATATCTTTAATGCGTGAAAATGTAGTGCGATACGCCCCATTCGGATCCTTCTCGATAACCAAAAAGCTCTCTGCAGGCGATAAAGAACATCCGCCACCTGTTTAGCCATATACCAGCATCAGATTGTCCGTAGTGCTCAGCCAGGATGGGGCGAATGCGACCTTCGTTCAAATCGAGGTTGCGCAACCACGCATCTGCTGTTTTCGCGTAGTGGGTCCCATTGATTTCCCAGGACTTTGCCAGAGTTAGGCTGTCCTGCGCGTCGGCTAACAGATTGTGGGACGGCATGACGCCACCTGTAAAAAAATGCCGGCCCATCCAGTCGCCATCCCCTTCGGTTTCGAATAGATATGGATAGCACTTGTGCCTGAATATATGCACGAACAATAAACCATCCTCCGCCAGCCATCCCGCGATTCGGCGGAATAGCGCTCGATAGTTGCGGACGTGCTCGAGCATCTCGATGCTGATAATGCGATCAAAAGGGACATTCGTGTCTGGCTCAAAGGCATTGATGTCGACGGTAACAACAGTCACGTTCTTAATTCCGCGCTGCTGAGCTCGTTTCATTATGAATTCGCGCTGCGGAGCCGAATTTGAGACCGCAGTTATCGGTGAGTTTGGGAAGCGCTCTGCCATGTAGAGAGTCAGGGATCCCCATCCGCATCCAAGTTCAAGGATAGTTGCTCCATCTAGGATCTGTGCCCGCGTTACCGCGGTGTTGAGCGCCTTCTCTTCTGCCTCGGCGAGCGTGCAGACATCGGCTGGCCACTCGCAGCCAGAGTACTTTAACCGCGGTCCAAGCACGGCTTCGAAAAAAGCTGGCGGCAACTCATAATGCTGTTCATTGGCGGTTTCTGTTGCCGCTGCAATCGGGCTTCGCTCAAGCTCTTCCAGAAACTCTTCCATAGCGACGCCCGGCAGACTGGAAAACTGCTTTTCGATCGCAGATAGCCGATTCCCACAGGCCATCTTGATCCCGCGTGTGATTAAACTATCAGGCACCCAACCCGATTCCGCGGCGATAACTGCCGCATGTGAAACAGCGCTCATTTAGCGTGGAACCTCCCTGGTGGCAAAGGAACGAACGGACTGACTTCCCGCTGGTACTTACGGTACGCATCGCCGCGGGAACGAATCGCTTGCGCTTCGGTCATTGGTACCCCGGTTACTCTGGTTAAGAATAGGAACATTACGATGGCGCCCGCGATGGCGACGCCAATAAGTGGTGTTCCTGAAGCAAGGCAAATGTATGCGAGCCAGTGAAACCACTCGAAGAAGTAGTTCGGGTGACGAGACCAGCTCCACAACCCCGTGCGACAGACCTCACTATGTCGGGGACCAGACGCCTTGAATGCTGCAAGTTGACGATCTGCAATGGCCTCGCCTACTATAGATCCTAGGTAGACGACAACCGCGATTATGTCAATGGTCGAAAATGGGCGTCGCGGCCACGCTGCCGCGAGCATGGGGAGCGAAAATAGAACGGCCCACAGGGCCTGTACCTGGTACAGCCCAAACATCATTACGTTGGCGCGAGCGCCCCATTTCGCACGAAGTGCAATATAGCGGCCGTCTTCTGTTTCACGACGACAGCGAGCCAGAAGGTGCGAGGCAAGTCTGAGACCCCAGATTGTCGCCATCAAAGCGACGACCACTCTGCGTATCACGTCGCCGTGGCTTACTGCTGCAAATACGCACCCACTTGCAGCGGTGCAAACACTCCATGCAATATCTACTATTCCCGCATTTTTGAGACGCCTTTGAACCACGAAGAGCTCGGACATGAGAATGGCAGTGCAAAACCATACAAGGGCAATCGTTCCCCATGGGATCATTGTTCACGCACCTTTGGGCATTGAATGGCAGGCAGCGGGGCCGGATCTCGGTGCACGTGTCCAGGTTTCGAGAACACTAATTGCACGTCGCCTACATGGTTCTCGGCAAAGCCTGCTTCACAGTAACAGAGATAGAAGTGCCATAGACGCAGGAACTCGTCGGAATATCCCAACTTTCTTGCTGGCTGAAGATTGCTCAGAAAGGCTCCGCGCCACTTTGCCAGCGTAAGAGCATAGTGGCGGCCAATCTCTTCCAGGTGGACCAGGCGCAGATCGGAGGCAGACGTAGCGGCGTTCAGAATCGCCTGTCGGGATGGACAGCAGCTTCCTGGAAAGATATATTCGCGGATCACGTCGGTCCTGCGCAGGTAATCCTCAAAACCTTGATCGGGCATCGTGATAGCCTGGATTGCCATATACCCATCGTTTTTTAAAAGGGATGCACAGGTATGGAAGAATTCGGGCAGCCTGTGATGACCGATCGCCTCAATCATCTCAATGGATGCAATTCGGTCAAACTGGCCCTTAACTTCGCGGTAGTCTCGCAGTTGTGCGGAAACCCTGTCGTTCAGACCTGCCGACGCGATTCGCTTCTGCGCCTCTTCAAGTTGTTGGCTAGATAAGGTGACAGTTGTCACACGACATCCATATTTACGGGCGGCATGGATGGCAAAACTGCCCCAGCCAGTTCCAATCTCCAGAATTTCCATTCCAGGCTCGAGCTGAAGCTTGGCGCAGATACGATCCAGCTTTGCGATAGAAGCGTCCTGCATGCTCTCCAAGCCAGTTTCAAATATGCCACTGGAGTATGTTAGGGTTGGATCGAGAAACAGTGAAAAGAACTCATTGCCGAGATTATAATGCGCTTCAATGTTTTTACGGGCATCTAGCGTTCCATTCCGGCGCATTAGGTGCGCTGCATACGCAGGTATTGATGCCGCCCACGCAAGAGACCGCTCTAATCGCGACACGCTACCGATCCGCCGCGTAAAGAGCCGGAATAGGGAGGTCAGATCGTTACAGGTCCAAAACCCTCGACGGTACGCATCGGCGGCTCCTAGAGCACCATGCATTGCGATTATTCGGTAAAATCGTGGGTCATGAACGGTTATCGCGAGTGGTCCGCCGGCTGACAAAGACAGGGCAGCAACGCGGTCGTTTCGTAATTGCTCGCGGATTTCAACTTCGGTATCCAGCGACGCAAGGCGATTGCAAACGGCGTTTCGGAGCGCAGACGCGATCGGGCGCAAATCAAAAACAAAATCTCGATGGCGGGCCGGTGGTTGCCGATCCGAATTGTGCTCAACAAGACCCGTCATGACTGTGGCCCCCGAGTTGTTGTTACGATTTTTCGAGGATGGGGATAGTAGGGACACCGCTTTAGCCATAGGCGAAGCGCCTGAAAGTAGATCCCGAAAAGTACCTTGAACGTAATGAGAGGGTAGGCGAGATGTACTTTTCTTGTATTAGCATTGTCAGCACTTAAGCGCTTCAGTGCTAACGTTGCGTCAAAGACCTTAATACCATCCTTCCGGTTTTCCATATGAATCGCTATCGACTTGCGGGGTTCGGTAAACCGCCATCGGTAATCCTGGTCCATTGGCATGAATGGCGAAACGTGAAACAGTTTGGGGAAGTCATGCGCCGACTTTCCGCCTCTGCGGTCCAAAACGTAGCAGTATCGCTCTCCCCATGGCGTGTTGTTTATCTCCGCGACGATTGCTTCCACTGAGTTGAGGTCCGCAGAAACGCAATAGTAAAAACTGACAGGATTCATTACATAGCCCAAATTCCGGAGATTGGTTAACAAGAGAATGGGGCCGCCCAGCGCAAACCCCAGACGCTCCTTTACGAGGTTCGATACAGCCTGCGTTAATGGAACGTTAACGTCGCCGAGGTGATCCGACCTTTTAAAGCCTCCCCGCAGTAAACGTGCTGATGGATATTCGGACGGCGATTCCAGATGTTCGAGATTCAGGCAAACCATATAGAGCCGGTACCGGAATTCGTGCATCACCGGCGAGAATCTGCGGTGTCGCACCGTACCTAAGTAGATAGCTGAACCGACGTCAAGTGTCATGCGGACGTTCCCTCAAATGCGCGCGCAACTTCAATTCCAGAACGGGCGCCATCTTCATGAAATCCATATCCCCAGTAGGCTCCGCAGTATGATATTCCCTCATGTCGGATAAGTTCGGCTCTACGCTTGCGTGCTGCAACGCCTGCGACTGTTGCTGCCGGATGGTGGAGCGTGCTTCTTGCGATTATTGCCGAAGGATCGATGTATTCTGTCTGGTTCAGTGACACGCAATAGGTCACGTCCGACTTAATCCCCTGCAGCAAGTTCAAGTTGTACGTGACGACGGATTGTTGAGTAGATGCGCCATCGCCGCGAACGTGGTAGTTCCAACTAGCCCACGCTTTGCGATTTACTGGCATTACGCTGTCATCTGTGTGGAGACACACGTCGTTAGCCTGGTATTCTATCGCCCCCAGCACTTCTGTCTCCGTTTGAGTTGGTTGTTTGAGCAGGGCAAGCGCCTGATTCGAGTGGCACGCGATGATCGCTTCATCAAATGTCTCAGACACTGAGCCTGAATATACGCGAATCCCGGTCCCCGTCCGCACGATGCTATCAACCGAACGGTTGCAGCGGAATTCTGCCATGGATGTTGCGACAAGGCGATCCACATATTTTTGTGAACCTCCTGTGACAACCCGCCACACCGGTCGGTCTTTGAGCGTTAGCATCGCATGGTTGGCCAAAAAGTCAATCACAAAGCTAACCGAATAATTTCTCAGCGCTTGTGTAGGGCAGGACCAGAGGGCGGCGCCGAGTGGCAGAAGAAAGCCTTCAGCAAACGCATCTGAGTAGTCATGACGACTTAAGAACTGGTCGACCGTATCATCCGGAAACGCATTGCGCTGCGACGTCGCATCCCGCATAAACCAACTGATATCGTTCAGCATGCGCCAGTGCGATGCTTTGAGCAGATTACGCTTGTCGGCAAATAGCGTGTCGAAAGACCTGCCTGCATACTCTATTCCTGTGATGTCGTTTCGAACGCCAAACGACATATCCGACGCATGCGTTGTGATGTTGAGTTCACCAAGCAAGCGGTTGAACAGAGGGTAGTTACGCTCGTTGTAAACAATAAATCCCATATCCAAGCCAATAGGACCATTCGGCGTCTCCACAAATTGTGTAAGAACATGACCTCCAGGCTTCTGGCTGGACTCATAAACAGTAATGCTATGGTGTTCGGCCAGATAGTGGCAGGCTGCCAATCCCGAAATCCCGCTACCAATCACTGCAATCTTCATTACCTTGAATCCTACCCTAATATTAGACAAAAAGTAGACAAGATATGTGCAATCGATATTTATTATCAGAATTGTTGGCTATTTGAGCAATATCTAACCGTATAATATGGACAATTGATCAACAGTTAACACGCATTTCGACGAGTATGTGAAATGTGTTTAGACCAAAGTAATAATGTCAAATACAACTCAAAAGATAAGATCAACGCTTTCAGCGAAGTGGCCAGAACCCATAAGATTTGCGGACGCTGCGCCCTTTCTGATCGTACATCTTGCCTGTTTTGCTGCTTTGTGGACCGGTGTGTCACGCAGAGCGCTGCTGCTGGCGGCAGCGCTCTACGTTATTCGCATGTTCGGAATAACAGCCGGGCTGCACAGATATTTTTCACACCGCGCCTTTAAGACCGGGCGCGCATTCCAGTTCATCCTTGCATTTATTGGGCAGAGCGCCGCACAGGGTGGGGTGCTGTGGTGGGCCTCGAAACATCGTGCACATCACCGCCATTCCGATACCGAACTGGACGTTCACTCTCCTTTGCGGTTTGGCTTCTTGTTTGCTCATATTGGCTGGGTCTATACGGCCAGCCGCGGAAAAACCTCTTACGATAACATTAAGGACCTAACCCGGTACCCGGAACTTGTCTGGCTGGACAACCATATCTACGTTCCAGCGCTGTTGCTGTCGGCAACATGTTATCTGATTGCAGGTCCATCTGGGCTCGTCGTTGGGATGATCTGGAGTACGGTTGCCCTGTATCACGCGACCTTCTGTATCAATAGCCTTGCACACATTTTAGGCAGCCAACGCTACGATACGGGCGATGGATCACGTAACAACTGGTTGTTAGCAATCTTCACGCTTGGCGAGGGCTGGCACAATAATCACCACTACTTCATGGCGTCTGCGCGCCAGGGGTTCTTCTGGTGGGAACTAGATATCACTTACCTTGTGCTGAGGGCGCTTTCATGGACCCAAGTTGTCTGGGACTTGAAGCCTGTTCCTGAGCATGTACTGCGTGGAGAGCGTGGTGGCAGGCAGCAAAACCTGCCGCTGTATGGAGCTAGTTCAAATGAGCGTGACTCATGAAAATTCCGGTACGGGCCCAGTGATTGTATGGCTGCGAAACGACCTGCGCGTTTCGGACAATGCGTCTCTCGCACTTGCAGTAGACTCAAAACGACCTGTAATTCCTGTGTTTGTCTATAGCCCAGATGAGGAAGGTGCGTGGTCGCCAGGGGCGGCCTCGCGCTGGTGGCTGCATCATTCATTGTTGTCGCTGTCGGCAACTCTTAATGAGTTGGGCTCTAAGCTCATCCTTCGCACCGGCCCTGCTGCTCGTGAACTGAGTGCCGTTGCGGCGGAATTCGGCGCGACTGCGCTAATCTACAGTCGGCGGTGGGAACCGGCAGCGATCCATCAGCAAAGGATGGTTGAAAGTGAACTGATAGCCAATCGGATCGATGTCCGTGCTGTCAACAACAGTCTGCTATTTGAGCCTACCAGCATTGCGACGGCTTCGGGTACGCCCTATCGTGTTTTTACTCCCTTTTATCGGGCTTGCCTTTCGTCCTGGGGCGAAACCAGTCCAATCGCTGCGCCATCGAGGGTGCGTTCGCCCAGCGAATGGCCGGCTAGCGTAGCCGTAGAAGACCTGAGACTCTTGCCACGGATCGACTGGGCAGATGGGTTGGACGAGACTTGGACACCCGGTGAATTTTCGGCTCAGAAACGGCTTGCTACGTTTGCTAACGGCGCAGCTGTCAGCTATCTAGAGCAACGTGATATGCCGGCTACGGAAGGTGTTAGCCGTCTATCGCCATTTTTGCACTTTGGTGAAATTAGTCCGCGTCAGGTGGTTTCGGCGGTAAATCGCGCAGCCCTTGGCTCCGTCTCTTCGTCCTCACATGAAGGGTATATTCGGCAGCTCATCTGGCGGGAGTTTGCGCACCATCTGCTCTACCACTATCCGCACACAGTCGATCAGCCATTACGGTCAGAATTCGCCGACTTCCCGTGGGATAACGACCCAGAAATGAAAACTGCGTGGTGTCAGGGTCGCACGGGCTATCCCCTCGTGGATGCAGGAATGAGGGAGCTGTGGCGGACGGGATACATGCACAATCGAGTTCGAATGGTGGTCGCTTCGTTCCTTGTTAAAGACCTGCTGATCCCCTGGCAGGAGGGCGCAAAGTGGTTTTGGGATACGCTTGTAGATGCAGATCTCGCAAATAACACACTTGGCTGGCAGTGGGTGGCAGGCTGCGGCGCAGACGCTGCGCCCTACTTTCGCATCTTCAATCCTGTGAGTCAGTCTGAAAAATTTGATCCGACCTCGTCGTATATCAGACACTGGGTGCCTGAGTTGGCTGAGCTTTCGGCTTCAGTAATTCATGAGCCGTGGCGCTTCCCTCTGCTGGCAACTTCGACAGATTATCCGGATCGTATAGTCGAACATGACTATGCACGAGCGAGAGCGCTCGAATCGCTTGAACTGATGAAGGCGCACTCGTTGGCCAAGCCTTAATTGTGAGATAATCTTCTCTTAATATCTGTGTTCGATACTGCACTCCAGAATTTGGAACAGATCTCAGGCATTAATGGGAGGGCTCTGCACGAATGGGTGTAACCAGACAATCAGATACTGCGTTTGACGATGCAGTTGTTGGCGCGGGGATCATTGGATTGGCGCATGCCTATCATCTTGCGCGCGCCGGACAGCGCGTCGTAGTCATTGAGCGTGCACCTCAGGCGTGCGGCGCCTCCATTCGGAATTTCGGAATGATCTGGCCAATTGGGCAGCCATTTGGCCCAATGAGACTGCTTGCAATGCGCAGCCGTGAGATATGGCTTGATGTTCTTGGGCGGAGTGGAATCTGGTTCGACCCGTGTGGCTCCCTTCATCTCGCATATCATGAGGATGAGGCGCGGGTCCTGCGTGAATTCCTTGACGAGGCTGGAAACCACGGATACGAATGTGCTCTTGAAGATCCGGGGCAGATTGGCCTCCGCGCGTCTTCCGTAGTTCAGTCGAAGCTTATTGGCGGCATGTGGAGCCCAACGGAGATTTGCGTTGATCCACGTGAGGTAATAGCCAAACTGCCTGGCTGGCTCTCGCAAACGTACGGAGTTGTGTTTCACTATGGCGAAACAGTTACGGGTCATTTTTCGCCCTACGTTAGAACAGGCAGCCGCGCCATTGAAGCCGCTCACTTATGGGTTTGTTCCGGGGACGAGTTCCACCTTCTCTATCCTGAAGTGATTCAATCATTGGGGCTGACGCGATGTAAGCTTCAAATGATGCGGACCAACCCAACCCGGGATGGAGCGCGCATTGGCCCAATGCTTGCAGCGGGATCGACACTTCGCCACTATAAGGCTTTTGAGACCTGTCCATCTCTTCCAGAAGTACGCAAACGATTTTCTTCCGAATTGCCCGATTTTGACCGCTTTGGTATCCACGTCATGACATCGCAAAATGGCCGCGACGAAGTCGTACTTGGCGATTCTCATGAGTACGGGCAGTACGTCGAGCCTTTCAATCGCGAGGAGATCGACTCCTACATCCTCGATTACTTGAAGACGTTTGTTGATATTCCCAATCTATCAATTGCCCAACGGTGGCATGGAATATACGCGAAGCACCCGACCGAGCCCTATGTCATCGCAAATCCGGATGCTGATACCACGATCGTGACAGGGCTGGGTGGCGCAGGAATGACACTTTCGTTTGGCGTCGCCGAGCGCATCGTGTTGAGTTCATTGTCAGAAGCTGGTGTCGAGCGTCATCGCCAGAATGTAGGGGAGCGGCTGCAATGATCAAACTCGTGGTATTCGATATGGCTGGAACCACTGTTTACGACGGCGATGCAGTAAACCGATGCCTTCAGGAGGCCTTGCATCAGAGGTGTATTCCTGCAACGCGAGAAGATATCAATCGCGTGATGGGAATCGCTAAACCGGTAGCCATCCGTCACATGATAGACTGTTACACAGCTCTTACCGGAACCGACGCCGACCAGGAGACTACCTTGATCTTCAATGCGTTCCGCAAGATCATGATCTCTTACTACCGTAACGCGGATGAGGTGAAACCGATCGAAGGCGCCGAGCAGGCGTTTCTCGAATTGAAGGCGCTAGGCATAAAAGTCGGTCTCGATACGGGTTTCAGCCGTGATGTGGCCGATACAATCCTCGATCGGTTTGGCTGGGGTGTTGGCAGCGAACTGGTTGACATTACTGTAACGAGCGACGAGGTGGTGCACGGCCGTCCCTACCCGGATATGATCTATCGGGCTATGGAGCTAATGGGGGTCGAAAGCACAGATCAGGTCGCCAAGGTGGGCGACACACCGTCCGATCTGCAAGAGGGCGAATCCGCCAATTGCGCGTTGATTATTGGTGTGACCGAAGGTTCCCATACCCGTGAGGAGCTATTGCCTTATAAGCATACGCACGTTGTTGAGAATGTGACAAAGGTGCCTGCGATCGTGAGCGCGTTTTAGGTGCGAGAGACATTGAGAAGCATAGCCACAAAGAGACGCAGAGGGCGCAGGTTGGCGTTTGCCCTATGTGCTTGCCTCCCTCGCAGGCTCGGGCGCACACAGGGAACCCGGCATTGATGCCTTGCGGACCGGTGCGGCATGTGAACTGGCGGCGCGAAGAAAAATGGAATGCAAAGTATCCCAAGGGGCGGGCCCCCCTCACCCTTACCCGGGTTCAATGTTCGCGCGCGAAGAATGAGCGGAACAGCGAATAGGGCGACCACCCTGCTGGGCACCCGATCAGCGTTCCGATGCGAAAGCCAACGTTGTGCCCGAGCGGGAGGAGAGGAGAAAAATGCCGCCCACGGAAGCTATCGCAAAAGATCGCCGCAATATCCAGGCGGCGATCTTTGTTTTCTCGAATGTTATTTTGCGGTGGGCTATTTATGCTTGATTTCGTTGTAATCTGCTGGAGCATGAAATAGCACTTCTTCGAGACTGCCCTCTGTTATTGACGTTACCATCGTATCGATAACCATCGGCTCGGGCGGAGTGCTCGGGTCCTGATTCGTCAGTATCTTACTGATGACCAGGTGACTGGCAAGCGGAATCCCCTTTGCGCTCGAAAGCCGATCTGCTACCGGGCGAACCAGCGCAGATAGAGGCTGACTAACCGCAAGAGCCTGTATAACGGCCGCAACAGGGAGCTGTTTCCGGGTCTTAACTCCCGCTGATACGCTGGCAATGTCGTCCGACATCCAGAATTCGCCGGTGGCCTCGAAAGATGGCAGTACGCCGCGAGACCCGATGCCGCCGCCTTGCCCTCCACCGCCGGGAATTTGTTCACTTACCGGGAGACCGCTGCCTCCGCCTCCGCCCGGAAATCCACCGCCCCTGCCCATGCCGCCCCGGCCCCTGCGGCCATTGGACGACGGACCCGCAGCGATATCCTGACGCAGGGATGAAGACGCGGATATATGTACTTTGCGTGCTGCGTGGCCAACTATTGTCTGCTGATCTGTTTCCTGCTTAGTCTCCACGGTAATGTCCGCAACGATTTCGTCGGCAGACGCTCCTCGCCCTGAGGAGGCAGTAATCTCGTTGAGCGATTTTCTTAGTGGGCGAACCACGTAACTTTTTGTCGAAGGGTAGACCTCAGTCACCCTGTCTTTCGTGATGTCCAAAACGGTGTAGGACTCACCAGATGCAGAATCAATCCGGATGAGATCGCCATGATACAGGGTCCGTATGTTTCCCGTTTGAAAGGGGATAAATGTGTGGTTACTGTCTCGCCTGCCTCCGACGGGTAGATCGCCAGTAACTGTTACCTGGGTGACAACTGTTGCATCGGCCAGGCAGGAATGCGACTGAACCGCACAGAGTGCACCCATCGTGCAAATAGACAAAGGGAGTATCAACTTCATTTGGTTCTTACCCTCCAGCATATTTTGGTTTTTTGGCGGCTACAAAATAGGATAGCATGCGATGATGAGTGAATCATTAATGCCTAATTATGAAAGCAGGTATAGTCTGTCCAGAATTGCAGCGCTACTCTGGGGCGTTAGTACCACTGGACATTAGCCATTGTGCAGTGCTTTGAAGGAGACGATCTCTACGTGAAGCGATTTTTGATCGGTATCGTTCCGGCGGTTGCTATCCTTTCCGTTGTAGGTTACGAAGCATCACATCCGAAGGATGCGGTAAAACCATGCGAGTGTCTTGCGCTGAAGACAACTGGGGCGGCTTCGGATGACTGCCACAACACCAGGTGTCCTGCTGTCACACTAAACGGACTCAGTCGCCCGACATTGAACTTGCGCGGTGCGGTTCTCGAATACGGTGTGCTTACAAGTGTTAACTTTTCCAGTGTGGATCTCAGTCGATCTGAGTGCTCCTTCATCGCGCTTAACGGTGTTGATCTGTCGAAGGCAAACTGCGCTGGCGCGTTTATGAAGTACGCACGAATAACTTCGTGCAGTTTTAATCGTGCCAACTTACGTTCGGCAGCGCTCGCTCACGCAGCAATACGTACAAGCGATTTTTCACATGCTGATCTAACAGCAATAGATCTGAATGGAACCACCGTCGATCGTGCCACGAAGTGGCCGAACGGCTTCAATCCTGAACGCCACGGAGCTATCTACACCGGCGGTCACAAGGCTAAATCCGGCAAGTAATATCAAAGTTATCAATATATCCAATGAACGTTAGAAAATCATCAATCCAGCTTCATCCGGATCCTTCCCGCGCACTGCTTCGCTCATTTGGCTTTCCAGAGCCGCGTACTTCGCGAATAATCTCCCGCGTGCTTTCGCTGCCAGAGGCAGAAGCTGCGCGCTTGAGTCAAGAAGTTTGCGCATCCTTTGAGCCCAGGCATCGGAACTTTGTGCAATACGTCCTACAGCGCTATGAAGAGGCGGCGGCTCCGTTAACCCTGTCAGTTGAAGAGATCACGCGCGAACGAAAAATCCTGATAGGATCCTACTTTGCGTGCGAATACACGATCGAGGCCGCAGCGCTTTTTAATCCATCGATCGTCTGGCATCCGGATCAGTCCGGTGTAGGTGAAGGAGCAAAACGCTTCATCCTGAGCTTGAGGTCGACTGGCGAAGGTCACCTATCCTCCATCAGCTTTCGTACCGGGCAGATTTCCGCAGAAGGTATCGTGGAGTTTGATGCCTCGCGACAATTTGCCGAGACGGGCGTTTGCCGCCTGGGTGAACCCGGTAGTGCTCCGCTGTACACCCTGGATTTTGATCCTGCTGCTCCGCTTTCGGAGCGTGTGCTCTTTCCCATACACGCTTCCGAAAGCCGTGGAATGGAGGACGCGCGGTTCGTGGAATTCCGAGATGACAGTTCAGTAAAGTACATCGCGACATATACCGCCTATGATGGGCGGACCATCTCACCACAGCTCATTGAGACATGCGACTTTACCCATTTCACTATTACGCAGTTTGCAGGCGTAGAGGTGGAACACAAGGGTTTTGCGCTGTTTCCCCGCAAGATCGGCGGCAAGTATGTGATGCTAAGTCGACAGGACAACGAGAACAACTTCATCATGTTCTCCGACAGTCTATATCAGTGGGATACGAAAGAGCTGATTATGGAGCCGAAGGAGCCGTGGGAGATTGTTCTTATCGGTAACTGCGGCTCGCCAATAGAGACCGATCGGGGCTGGCTTGTTATCCATCACGGTGTTGGACCGATGCGAACCTATACAATATCTGCATTCCTGCTGGATCTCGAAGATCCACGCAGACTGATTGGTAGACTTGCAGAGCCGATAGTATTCACTGACAAAGAGGATCGGAACGGCTACGTTCCCAATGCGGTCTATAGCTGCGGCAGCATCATCCACAACGGCAGACTGATTCTTCCTTATGCTTCAGCGGATACGGTTACGAGGTTTGCAACGGTGGATGTGAACCAGCTGCTGGATGAAATGGTGTGATGCAATCCTTCTGCACTATTTGAGATGTGTGATTTCGTCAGAACAGATGTCGGAGATTACCTGGACAAAGGGTTGACCTATGCCAGTTTCGATTATTGACAACCCAATCGACGGCACCAGGCTAGCGCTCGTCCCAGTCGGCCCGTTTAAGGCTGGTGGAAGTGGGAGAGATGACGGACCAAACTATCCATTTCATGTGACGATTCCTGCATACTATCTTGCGTTGTACCCGGTCACCAATGAGCAGTATGCGATGTTTGTGAAGGCTACAGGGCATCGAGAACCAGATACTTCCGACCTTTGGGAACCAGTCTGGCAAGATGGTTCCTACCCAGAAGAGAAGGCGCAACATCCCGTCGTATGCGTTACGTGGGAGGATGCCCAGGCCTACTGCAAGTGGGCCGGCCTGAGGCTGCCGACTGAACTGGAGTGGGAAAAAGCCGCGAGCGGAACGGAAGGCCGCAAATTCCCCTGGGGCAACGACTGGGATGACGGAGTTCATTGTCGACACTTTGAGAACAACGAAACAGAAACGACGTGCAGTGTGCAAAGCTACCCGGATGACGCGGCCATTTGGGGACATGTCCAGATGAGCGGAAACGTGTGGGAATGGTGTGCGGATTGGTACGACTGTTACGTGTACAACCAATACTACAATGGAGAACTCACCACGCCTAAGGCTGGCAAGTACCGTGTCCGTCGTGGAGGCAGTTGGTTTTGCGCCGAGCCACTGGGTTTCCGCTGCGTATTTCGTGGCTATGACAGCCAGGATTACCGTAGCGCTGACCATGGATTTCGATGCGCAAGGAGTGTTTAAGAGGATCGTAAGGCTATTGGGCGTTCAAAACTGATTGCCGACTATCGCCTGATTGGTGATCGTTGCAGCGGATGCGATTTACTGGGTTAAATCTGTTGTTCATTCTCCACAACGGCGTCAATGTGACCTCGAAGTATTCAGTTTGTCAGCGAAGGCCTTTACGAATTTCCGTGTCTGCAACACGCTCAAGTAAGCTCTGTAGACGGCTTTCGGTGTGCTGTATCGCACCCCCTCAAGCCAGATATCTCGTCTCTTAACGGCTCCCGAACGCTGGGATGGGGGGACGCATTCATTGCATACATCTCTCCAGGTAAGCCCCTGTAACATCGCGATCGAATTTAGGTTGTTCTGGCAGCTTGACATATCGATTTTGTCGAGAGCAGTAATTGCTTTAGGACCTGGGTTTGCGTAGAAGCTCGCAATCAGCGACTGTATCACGCCTCTCAGCTCGGACGTCGTTAGGCCATTTGCTGTGATCTGACTGGAATAGCGTACGGCGTACTGCCTTATCAATTCATGCAACTGTTCAACCTGTCGCTCAGGACAATCACCTCCTGACTTCATCGCCTGGAATACGGGCGCTGGTTTTGCATCGGAGGAATAACGGACTGTGGAGGGGTGCGTAGCCTGGCCAATAATGTGGTCCAGCCAGACTGAGTACTGGACCGGATGAAACGTGCCGGTTATACCGCTATTATTTAGCTCGCCGGGATGGAAAATTGACGTTGCAGGGCCGGCATCTGCTGGAGTTCGACGTTCATCATTGAGCCCGAGATAGAACCCCAGGATATCGCTTTCGACACCTGCCGTCTTCAGGATCGCCCGCAGGCTTGTTTGGCAGCCCAGGGTCCAACCGAGATCAACAATTCCGCATCTCTCTGGACCAAAAAGCCCTACGCTCTCAAAATAACGAATGGCATCGTTGCGCCTCTCTGCTGCAATCGTTTCCACTCGGCTCTTCAGTGGGTCAGCCTCCAGAAGCGTCCAAAGCTCGTTCCAATCGGTATCTGCAAGCAGCGTTCCGCCGCTGGTAGCGGTGCCAATTGGCTTGGGTAGGTCTTTCGGTTCGAGCTCTAATTTGGCAAGAACGGATTCGAGACGAGATGGCTCCCACCATCGATTAAGCCATGGTATTTCAGAGCGCTTACATGTTACTACCGACGGCAGATATAGAGCCTGACGAGAGACATAGAGGTACCGGCACTCGATGCCATACTGTGGCGAAATCACCTTTGCGGCAGCAAGCACCGTCTGGCAGTCACGAGCCATAAAGTAAACTCTCTTCAGGCCTTGCTCTTTTGCTGCCTTCAACACCCAGGACGCGAAGAGAGTGCAAAACGGCCCGAGAAACGTTCCTACAAGTTCACGTGCACCTTGAAGACTTACGTCAGCATCGCGCTGCCGAAATTGACGCGAAGCTCCAACCATGTCGCGCACAATCGTCGAGTGATCTCCGTAGCCTGCAGCCAAAATTGCCGTTTCAGCTGGCTCGAGATTGGGAGCGTCGCAAAGCTCGGCGACTATACCCAGACGTCTCGCAGCCAGGATATCCGACGAGACACTGTGACCCAGGTGGTGGAGCTTTGTCGGTGCAATTCCTTCCTCGCGAAGTACGTGACGAAACAAGTTTCCAGAAGTTTTCCGAAGGCCAATGTCAGACGAGACATACAATCGATCATGTTCCTGAATCAGATTGAACTGTTGTAACTGTGCCCTGATGAACGAAGCGGGCATATAGCTGTCGGAAATAAAGATGACGCTTCCGTCAGCTGCCCGCGCTTCCCCAATCAATCTCCGCGTAGTCTCGACAGGCAACAGCGATTCAGCCTGCAGGCACATCTCCAATTCAACCCATCGATCTGTCCAGTCCCATCCCAGGTATTCAACCAGACGCTTCCAGATATCCGTGATTGTTGTCTCTTCGGAAGTCGAACCAGTTCTCACGTCCTTTTCTGCTCGTGTCCTGAAAAGAACAAAGTCGGGGTTGGATACCTTTGTTCTTGCTTCTGGAAGCTGAGACGCACGCGTGCCAAGGCGATAAAATAGATCCGATACCGCAATCACATCGCGGATCAGCGTGGTCTGAAAAACAGCAAAGGAGTGCATTTCGTCCTCGTCTAGAAGGATCGCAGACTAAATCCGGAACGATCCAGTGGGCGACTGATTGTTGTCGACCACGATACCACGCACGGCCCCATGCGTGTAACCACGATATTACCGATTGCGTGATACCAGACTTCGAATATTCGGTGATTTGAAATGGAACCCATAGATCGTTCGATATAAAGTGTAAAGGCCGCACTTCTCTGTAGGTTCTTGGATCTACGCCAGCAATCCCTGTATCACGTTACCGAATACATCCGTCAGGCGATAATCCCGGCCGCTATGGCGGTAAGTTAATCGCTTGTGGTCGATGCCCATCAGATGGAGAATGGTAGCGTGGAAATCATGAACATGGACGGGGTCTGTGGCGACCTTGATGCCGTACTCGTCTGTCTCTCCGTACGTTACACCCGGCTTTGCGCCGCCGCCACCCAGCCAGCAACTGAATGCCCAGTTGTGGTGCTCTCGCCCCTTGGCATCGGCCGAGTTGTTAAACGGAGTGCGGCCGAATTCGGTGGCCCAGATAACAAGCGTATCCTCTAACATGCCTCGAGACTTCAGATCTTTTATCAGGCCTTTTATTGGCTGATCGACATTCATAGCCAGACGTGCATGGTCCATCATATCGCCGTGTGAATCCCAGTTGCCAGAGGAGCCGGTATCGATAATCTCCACAAAACGCACTCCTCTTTCAGCCAGCCTGCGCGCCACCAGACACTGCCAGGCGAATCCCTTTGTGCTGCCGCGCTCCAGCCCATATAACTTGTGGGTTGCCTCGGTTTCGCGGCTCAGGTCGAAGGCCTCCGGCGCAGCAACCTGCATTCCGAATGCGGTTTCGAATGATTTGATGCGCGCTTTAAGAACGGGTTCTTCGTCGCGTGCAGCAAGATGCCTGGAGTTGATTCTTGCGAGAGCTGCCAGCTCATCGGACTGCTCGGCGGAAGCGACGAGCGGTTTGATGTCCGCAATTGGCTCGCTGCCCGGTACAACGAGTGTTCCTTGATGCGCTCCAGGAAGAAAGTCGCTGCTGTAGACCTGCGTTCCCGCATAGGTCTGCGCGGGTGCGATCGTGATAAAGCTCGGTAGGTTCTTATTAAATGAGCCCAAACCATAGCTGATCCACGATCCGATGCTCGGCCGGGCAAAATTAAACGAACCCGTATGCATGCCGAGCGTTGCGTTGTAGTGGTTAGAGTGATCCGTCTGCATCGAACGGATCAGAGCAATGTCATCCACGACCTCAGAAATGTGCGGGAACAGCCCGCTTACCTCGGTTCCGGATTTTCCATATCTCTTAAATTCCCATTGTGGGCGCTTCAGGAAGATGTGCTCATATCCCGGACGATTACGGATCTCAGGATGATCGAGCTTTACCTCTCTGCCAACATCCTGGTAGAGCCGTGGTTTGTGATCAAAGGTATCGACATGAGACACTCCGCCCGTCATGTAAAGCATAATTACACGCTTCGCTTTTGCAGGAAAATGTGGTTTCTTAGGCGCGAGCGGGTCGTCAGAAATCTTTGTGATGTCCGCATCTGCAAGCATCTCTTGGAGCAGGCCCGCAAGGAGAGATGAGCTCAGAACACCGGATTGGATGACCTGTCTGCGTGTCTGGCCAAAGCCTTTATCTTCCAATGTCATCTCCATATCTCAATCCAGGTAAAGGAACTCGTTGCTTGCGAACAGTATACGGCAGTAGGCCGACCAGAATGCTGTCGGCTCTAAACCTCTGTGCAACGATTTCTTGTAGGCATCCATATCGGCAAGGTCGCCAGCAGTTACGGGGCGGGAGTAAAGCAGTTTGCAGGCAAGATCCAGCCTTGCGGCATCGTTTTGTTTCGATCCTATCAACCTTGCGGCCATGCGGCTAGCGCGGTCGTGCACAAAGGGATCGTTCATAAAATAGAGCGCCTGAGTAGGTACGGTAGTAAGGTCGCGCACCGGTGTGCTCGAGTTGGGATCCGGGCCATCGAAGATTGCGAAGAAGCGGATGCGCCGGTTGCGCTTCTGCATCATATAGACACTTCGTTTTGTTGTGGAGTACTCATCCGCAAAGGGTGCGTGCTGTGAGAAATGCCAGCTCGATTCTGCGGGAAAGGGATGCGCCTCGCCCGGCTTCAGGTCAAGGTCTCCGGAAGCAGCCAGCATCGCATCTCTTATCTCTTCGGTCGTTAGCCTTCTTCGTGCAAAGCGCTCGATTTGCCCGTTTTTTGCGCTAGTTACCGCGCTCATGCGAAAGGCGCTGCTCAGTGCGATCCGTCGGACCATCGATTTGATGTTCCAGCCGGACCGGATAAACTCGCTCGCCAGGTAGTCCAAAAGCTCAGGGTTGGTTGGCGCGGCGCCTCGAGTTCCGAAGTCATTGGGAGTCGCCACAATCGGTACGCCAACGGTCCACTGCCAGATACGATTGACAATAACTCGCGAAGCAAGGGGATTTGAGGGACGTGTTAGCCAATCCGCAAGCTCGAGCCGTCCGCTCGAAGCGGGATCTCGAAGCCGATCTCCGCCTAAAAGGTCAATAAATTTGCGCGGCACTGCATCACCAAGATTTGCCGGGTCGCCGCGCTTTTGAAGCTTTGCATCTGCGGCTAAGCCATCGACTGCACCGTATGCGACGGGCACTGCAGCCGACAAATCCAGCTCTGCCAGTCTCTTTCGCGCGCCAAGCTGCGAATGAAGCTGACTTCCTAGCTCGGTGTAGAGAGCTGAAATCGGCTTGCCGCCGAATTGTCCATGGAAAATCTCCATGCGGTAGCCAATCCCATCTGGCCCTCCGGGGTGTGCATCTGTAATGTGCCCATGAATTCGTATCTGGCCGCTGAGATCTGGCGGGCAAACCCATGCGAGAGCAACCGGGCCGCGTTGACCGGGGTGCATAAAAAAGGAGCGCGCGGCGAGTGTGGTCCAGACCTTCACAGGCTGAGTTGAGCTGTTGGCGAAGACGGAAGGTGTATCTCCGTTTCGCCATGCGGATAGCTCTCCGCGTGATTCGACAGCAGCCATACTCTCGGGGAGCATCGCGAATCCGTCCTGAGCGTCCAGAAAATACCAGGTTGCGCTGTTGCCAAACCTGTCCGCACGCGGATTAGCGCTGGAGAGATTATCGACAAGGTCGCTGGTCGACCACTTTCGGCCTCTCCCGCCTATCTCTTCGATCGTCATATCGACCAGGGTAGAGTCTGCTCCGTGACTCATTAGCGGAGATATCGAAAGCTGCAGTACATCACCGGTGTTGGCCGTTAGAGCGTCAAGTGACCGTTTAGCGCCCTCCTTGAGTTCCCTTGCGCCGCCATCCGGCACCTCGCCCTCTGCGATCACTGTAGAAAGCGGCACTGCCGCAGCCTTAAGATCTCGCGCCTGTTTCAGGGCAATCGATGCCTGCCCGCTAAGCTGTGCCTGCAGCTTGGTTCGCTCGTCTGCTGCCTCCTTTGTACGCTTTGCGGCTAGTTCGGGAGCGATGAGCGGAATCAAGTCTCGTGGCTCCTGATGCGGCTCACAGCCGGGGTACGAGAAGCGCGTGCTGGAGAAGATGCCGTACAGGCCATAGTAATCTTTTGCCGTAACCGGGTCGAATTTGTGATCGTGGCAGCGAGCGCATCCGAGCGTGAGACCCAGCACGGACTTGCCCAACGTGTCGATGGTGTCGTCCATCGTCAGATTCATGTCCTGGTCGATGTCGTGGCCGAAACGCCTTGCGATGGCGAGATAGCCTGTTGCGACCACGTGTGAACCGTATCGGTCATCCTGCTTTTGCTTCGCGAGGAGATCCCCTGCGATCTGATCGCGGATAAACTGGTTGTAGGGCAGATTGGCATTGAGTGCATCGATCACCCAGTTGCGATATCGCCAGGCATGCGGAAGCGGGTGGTCTGTGTTTTCGCCTGCCGTATCTGCATAGCGAACCACGTCCAGCCAATGTCGTCCCCACTGTTCACCAAATCGCGCGGAGGCGAGAAGTCGATCTACGGCACGGAGATAACGGTCTGGAGAGTGGTCGATCTCATATGCGGTCAGCTCCTCTGGTGTTGGAGCAAGGCCAGTCAGGTTGTAGCTCAGCCTGCGGAGGAGCTGGTGCCCGTCTGCATCCGGAGCAGTGCTTTTGCCAGCCGACTCGATCTTCGCAAATACAAGCCGGTCGATTGGATCACGAACGCGGGCTGCAGCGTGAACAGGAGGAGGAACGACTCTGCGGAGCGGACGAAATGCCCAGTGAGATGCTGCGGGACTTGCAGTAATGGAAGCCGAAACATCGGGCCACGCCGCGCCGCCGCGCACCCATTTTTGAAAGGCTTCAATGTCTGAAGCGGGCAGTTTCTTTCCAGGCGGCATCTTGATCGAGCCGCTCTGTTCAATTGCTTTCAGAAGCAGACTGCCAGCCGCCGCACTTCCGATGGAGATTGCGGGGCCATGCTCCCCGCCCTTGAGCAAGCCTGAGTGAGTATCGAGCCGCAGTCCGCCGCTCTGGATCTTGTCGTTGTGGCAGGAGAGACATTGTTGTGCGAGGACAGGGCGGATCTGCTTTTCGAAGAACTCTGCCTGATTGGCCCGCTGGGCACTGCAATTCAATCCAGCGAGCAGGGCAAATCCTACTGCTAACGTTATCCGTGCTGAAATAGTAAAATCGCTCCGGGCCAACATTACCTCGTATTCCTGATCCTGAATAGAGCTCTGGATGGCGTCGAGATTCCGCGGCCGTCGGAGCGATTCCTCTTTACTTGCATACAATCGCTATCGCTTTGTGCGAATGAGTTTGCCTCCACCCGGCGGCAGACTAAGCGTAACCTTCCCTTTTGCCTCTGTTGCGGCAGTCCACTTGCGTGTTGCGGAATCGAAGACCTCGAGATTGTAATGGTGGTGTTGGCTGACGATCGTAACCGTTGCTGGCGCAAGGTAGTTAAGGTTCACAACCACGCAATGCGTCGGTTGACTGTGCTCTGTTTTTCCGAAGCATCCCAGTAAGACGCCGGTGACGGGTTTGCGCTTCACAAACTCGGCCGTTGGCAACTCGGGATCAATTCTGAAATCGGACGTTTCTGGCAGAGCGTCTGCGCCCGGCGGCAGCATTCCGGCGTGGTATACGCCGGTAGATTTCAGCTTCTGCAGCTGCGCCGCTACCGCTTCAAAGTCTGGATTGAGTTTTTGGACCCAGTAGTATACTTTGGTAGGCGTACCATCAAGAGTCGCGATTAAGGGTGTGTGGCCCGCTACGGAGTAGACATAATAGGAGATGCCCTGCGCGCCATAGGCTGCAGAAGTCCAGATGAGATATCGCATCTCCTCTTCCGAGGGTTCGCGCATCGATTTCGTCCATGTGGCGGCCTGAACGATATTGAGGAACGGCAGCTTCGCATCGAGGCAGGCTCTTCGGACCAAGGCCAGATTGAGGAAGTAATCCGGCATATCGTGATCGATCGCGAACTGATAGTGGTCCCAGCTGATTAGCCCTGGTTTCACAACATCAATAAACTGCTTCAGGTACTCGACGTAGGCAGGAACAACATCGCCCTTTGTTCCCAACTGCTCGTTATTCGCGTAGGTAGGCAGCAGGTTTATGTAGGCGAGGTGCGCCGGGTCCTTCTCACGCAGATGTGCGACAAGTTTTCCTAGCCCCGCGAAGCGGCTGGTATCCGGTTCATCCGTGATGAAGTAGTCGTAGAGGGCAGGATGTTTGCGCACGCGCTCGATGAGGGCGTCGAGTTCTGCAGTCTTCTTGGGATCGTCGAGAGTCTCTGGAGTCAACAGGCCATCTGTAAGCTGCGCCCGCAGTCCGTGGCGCTGTACGACGTCCAGCTCTTTTTCACCGCACCAGACCAGATTGAACTTGCCATCCGCTATCTGCTGCGCCGCAGTATCAGTCATCGCCGGCCCGGCCCAGTAGGTGACGATAGGCTTTCCTACGGCCCACCCTTTGTGCTGATCTGCCATTGCAGTTCCTCCACTGATGGCGGCCATTGTGACCAGGGCAAGCGCTGAGGCCATTGTCTGAAATCTTCGCATTTATCGGTTGTTCCCTTTCAATTCTAACCTGACGCCGCGGTCGCAGGAAGTGCTCCCATACGGTAGGGTCGCCGCTTGCTGCGACCGGTACCTCCAAGTTTGCACATTGCCTGCAATTCGAATGACTGGCCCACATGAATAGTACATCAGGCCTCCGGGTGGGATCGGCTCGTGGACCGCAGTGTTTCGGTCGCAGCAAGCAGCGACCCTACCAGCTTATAAGCCTGTGCTGAAACCAGTAAACTACCTTGAACCGACAGGCAAAATAGCAGTTAACTTCTCGATTTCCATAGCAACTTGCTGCTTCTGCTGGTCCAGCAGTCGCCCGTTCTGAGTGAAGTGCGTCATGTCCTTGCAGATTGAGTCCGGCACTGAAAGCAGGGTGCGTGCCTGTGCAAGAATTGTAGCTGGTAAATGCTGTGACTCTGCCTGCTTTATCTTCGCCTTTAACAGACCGAAGTACTCCCAATCCTGCACGCCTTTGCCAAGCTGCTCCCATCGAATCGAGTCGATTGGCGCAGCGATAATGGGTTCTGTGCCGCCATTTGGTTCCGGAGGGTAGAACATACGGCCATCTCCATTGCCCCAAACGCCGCTGCTTTCACTTGTGTAGCTCATCGCATCCTGCCATGGATTCTGATCATGATTCTTGAACTGCGGCGTGCTGGTCCACCAGCATGTTTCCCAGATCAGCACTCCCTGCACCTGATATTTCCAGGTCTGCCACATCCACATGCGCATTTCAATCCCGGGATGATCGATAAACAGTCCGCACCATGGCTCTTTCGGGCCAGTGCAGACGTACCACCACACCTCTTCGCCCTTCTGCTGCCGCGCTGCGCTTGCCTGCTGCTCAAACTTGGGAGTGATTGGGCACCAAAGCTGCACACTTGCATAAAGCGGCTCCCGGAAACCTTCTGTCAGCATCCGCGTTAAGCGCGGGAAGTACTTCTTCAGCCGATCCATGCCTTTGACCACGAACGGATAGTCGTTCGGCTCTGGCTCGTCGTACCAGTAGACGTAAGCCTTCTTCAGCCAGCCTTTGCTCGCGAGATGCTCTTCAAGCCGCTTTCCGTAGTCTCGCATCAATAGATCGTACTCTGGAGAGTCGGCTGCATGACCGAGGAACGAACCCTGATCGTATGACGGGTATCGCCCCGTGCCCATTCCCTGAACGCCGATCGTGAAGGAGTTAAAAGCCATAAGATCCAGATAGCGGTGCGCGGCCTCATCGAAGGCACGAAAGTCCAGTCGAACCCCAGGTTGATCTCCCTTGATCGCTTCGACGCCGATTTCAGCCAGAGCCATCGGGTTATAGCAGCAGAGGCGATGCGCGGCAAAGTCGCGCATATACAGGTCCCACACCTGTTTGAGCTGGTCGTTATTCTGGAGGTGGTGGTATTTGCGGATGGAATCTGGTGAGATGCCGAAGCCCGATCTCAGGCTCGTATGTGCGGGCAGATCAAACCCGTAAACATGCAACTGGAGAGGTACGCGCTGTGAGGATTGCGAGGTCGTAATCAGGATGGTACCTCTGTAATCGCCAGGACGTGCGCCTCGTGGCAGGTTGATCGTCACCCAGACCGGATTATTTCTGCCAATCGCAGGCTTCCATCCGTCTTTGGTTAGCGGGGGAAGCGGATCTGGCCAATCGCCGGCGACTCCGATCGCATCGGTTGGCTGTTCAACGTGAACATAGGCGGCTCTCCGGAGCAGGATTGCGGACGATGGGATTGTGGCGCCGCCTGGACCAGAGAGCCCGGCCGTTGAAATGCGAACCACGCCAAGTTCGGAGTTCGGGCGAAGCACAAGCTGTGTATGAACCCGCTCTCCGCCTGCACCATACATCTGTATTGCCGCAGAGGTCGTTTTCGGTGCGGAGCGCGTTGCGGCGACTTTGTTGTCGCTTTCACAGTACCAGAGAGCCGCATTGAGGCGGGAAGGCAGCGATAGCCCGTAATCCTCTGCCAGGAAAGAGGGGACAGTGCCATCGCTCTCAGCAATGTATGGCTTCCCATCTTTGCCTTCGGCTACTACTTTTGTCCGTATCCGATATGGACCCGCAATCGGTTCGAGCCTGCCTGGCAACGTAAAATCGAGCGTGGTTCCAGGATAGACGTACACATGTTTTATTACCGATTGCTCTGGTCTCCCTGCCTGCTTTCGCGTTAAAGTCACAATGTAGCGGGTGCTGGAGACACTGGTTACCCGCAGTGTGGCGGCGCTGTTCAGCGGATCGGTAAGGTCACCCAAGGCAACAGTTTGAACATGGCAGTCGGCGATCTGACTGAGTACCTTTAAGTAGCGGGTCGATCCTGTAAAATCGGGTGTCTGTTTGCTCAGCGAGGCACTGTAGCCATATCCATCAACCTGGAACAAAGCGCCATTGCTGGCCTTCAGGCGAACCCATATTGTTTTTGCAGGAAACAGTGAAGCCGGCAGTTGCAGGGTGCTGGAGTTCTCGTTTTTTGTTCCGCCAACTGGTACCCAGTTCTTGCCATCTGCGCTAGCCGAAACGTCGCAAGAGCCCGTAATGTGGTAGGTAAGCGAGACGTTGACCTTGCCGGACAGCTGTTCAGCTCCGCTCAGTTCATGCCGATACGTCACCTCCGAGCCAGCGCCAAAACCCCAGCGGTTTGAGTTGAACGAAGCGGTATGGTGTTCTAATGGTCTGGATGCGTTGGATGCCTCGCCAAAATAGGGTGCGATGAACTGATAGACGCCGTTGCGGATAGACTCGCCTTCGCCCAGTACGAGAGCGTTGTGGCGAGAGTAGATCGGTTCGACGCGATCGATGCGCACGTCGGAGAAACTGACTGTTCCCTTAAGATGCCACTGGCCAAGCCGCACCGTTTTGGCCACAAGGGGGTCTGGCAGGGCAAATACGAACCCACACTGCTGCCACTCCTGAGACAAGCCGTAATCCCGGTTGCAGACTTCAGGACCGCTGATCACAGTGCCGGATGTAGAGCCGGGCATAAGCCTGGCGCGAAACGAGATGCGATAGGTTGCTCCAGCTTCCAGCGTGCTGCACTGCGTTTGCCAGTAGCTGGAGTCGTCTCCGTTGCCGGTTACGCAGAGAGAATCGCGGCTGAATCCTATGCCACCAGAAAGGGTCCAGCCAGATGGCGCGCCCTTCGCGAAGCTTGCATTTAACACCTGCGCCCCGACATAGCGAGCGAACAGCGTCGCGAGGATGACTATAGCCGCACAAATTCTTAGATGCCTCATTGGATCTGCCCTGCTGTCTGGGTTTGTGCTACTTCGGAGCAAAGAGCTGGAATTCGCTTATCGTCGGGCCTTCTGTCGCTTCAACGATGTTCAGCCGAACAAACCGTGCGGTTATCGGCTTGATATCGGAATTATAGTCTGGCGTCATCGTCGTCCCGGCGAGGATCACGTTCCAGTTCTCCTTTTCATCATCGCGGACCTCCAGTTGCCACCTCTTGATTCTGAGCGCATAGTCGGCCTCTTGCACAACGTGAACGCGTCCGACTTGAACAGCACTTGCGAGATCTACCTGCAACCACGCAGAGTGCGTGCCTCTGTCAGTTGCCCATCGCGAGCCGTCATCGCCATCTACGGCCGCCGAAGCGCTATACTCTTCCAACCCGCGAAACACGTTGCTTGCGGTCGCATGTTTGCCGGTGGTGAGTGAACTGCCAGTATACAAGGGAGCGATATCAGTCGCGCGACCGTCGATGCGGAGCTCGACGATGTCATCGATGGCGCTGTTTGAAATCGCGGGACCTGGGACGATGTGAATGCCGTTATCGGTCTGTTTCAGTGTGAACGTTCGTCCTGTGATACTGGCAGATTTTAGGATGTGCCCGGGAATCGACGGCAGTTCAAGTCCGCCTTCCGGCCAGTGCATAACATGCAGGAAGATACTGCTGCCACGAGAAGTCGCGCATCCCCATGCGCCGGGCTTGAATGGGCCGCCGCGGGTGCCGTAAACGGTCTTGCCGTAGCGCTTCAGCCACAAACCCATCTCATGCAGGCGCGCTGCCTGCCTATCCTCAATCTCACCTAGCGGGGTAGGGCCGACATTGAATAGCAGGTTGCCATCGCCGCCGGAGCAGCGCACGAGCGTTTCGACGCACTCTTTGACAGACTTCATCGTGTCGTTCGATTTAAATGACCACTGCTGACAGATGGTGATGCAGGATTCCCACGGTCGATTTCTTTGAAATCGACCAACGGTTTGTTCCGGCGTATCGTAATCAGCAGGAACGCTGCATCGGTTGTTGATCAGAATGTCCGGCTGAAGAGATCGAACGTAGTCGACTATTCCCTTACCGCGCTTCGCATCCACCTCTTGAGGCACATCGAACCAGATCGTATTCAGGGGACCGTAGTTGGTAATCAGTTCCGCAACCTGTTTCCGCAAATATTCCTCATATGCATTGAGATTCGGATTTGGTTTCCTGGTGGACCCGCCGGGGCTGCCCAGCGGAAAATCGGGGTGATGCCAGTCTGTCACGGAGTAATAGCATCCGAATGGCATGCCATGCCGTTTGCAGGCATCCGCGAGTTCGCCCACCACATCCCTTCCAAAGGGAGAATTCATGATGTTGTGGTCGGTCTGCTTCGTGTTGAACATGCAGAACCCATCGTGATGCTTCGTGGTGAAGACGATGTACTTCATACCGGCATCCTGAGCGATCTGCACCCAGCGATCGGCGTCAAACTTGACAGGATTGAATCGGGTGTAGAGGGTGTCGTACTCGTCAATCGGCACTTCCGATCCGCGCGACCAGCCGATCTCCGTGCCCTTGAGGCTCACTGGCCCCCAATGGATGAACATCCCAAAGCGCGAATCCTGCCAGTGCTTGAGGCGCACTGAATTGGCGGCAGGTTTCGCAGCTTTGCTGCTTTGTGCTTTTGCGGTAGCTTGCTGCTGCCCAGTAACAGCGTTTAAAAAGAGAAGTGGGATTATCGCAAGCGCGGCAGAAATCATGGCGGCCTCCGGCGCGTTGTGTTCAGTCACAGGCGCAACAGTGCCATTCTGGGATGCAGGAGGTTAAGAAACATCCGCTTTTCGGGGGATACTTCAGCCGGTACGGAGAGTCACGCAAAGACGCCAAGCCGTAAAGAGATGAAGATTCATTGCCGCAAAAATACGCAAAAGACGGAAAATAAGATTGAGGGCCGATTGCCTGGCGGACGACGATGTGCACTAACTGCGAGAAATTTGGCGTAGGAGCGAACGCATTTCCTCCCTCCCATCCGAGCTTGCGAGAGTGGTCTCCACCGTGTTCTCTACTCCGCCCGAAGAATGAGGGACTTGAGCAGAAAGAGGCCCGAGCTCGCGAGGGGCTCAAGCGGAAGGAGGTGGGGGAGGGCGCTGCTCTTTTCCGCCTGACTCCTTGCTGCGCTGCGGCGCGGGTAGAGACACGGGCCGAACCTCCAAAAGCAGATAGTGGTTCCGGTTATTTGCTTACGCTTCACATCGCTCCTCGCAACTCGCAGGCTGCTTACGCTGACACATTCCGTACAATGAAGCGACCCCAAAGGCCGTCATTTCTGGAGCCTTAGCGCCCCCGTCATTTCGAGGGAGCCTAAGCGACTGAAATCCCCCACCTGTCGCCTGCAAAGATTCACATGATTTCGCAACCGCCTGGAGTCCGCATCTCCGCAAGCGGCAGTGCGTACCATTCCACTTTATCGGACGCACCACATTACCGCATTACTCCATTACCAACTTAACCTTGCCTGTTCGTTGTTGGTGAGTAGGATCATCGGTACATTGCGTTGAATATTAGTTTCGACCTTAAAACCTGAAGCACGGAGGCCGTAGCCGATTTGAAGATCTTTGTATCCTGCGTCTCAGTAGAATTTCCAAATTTTAGAAACGAAATCGCCAGCGACCTCAGGTCGCGATTTGGTGAACATGCACACGTTCTTACGCAGGAAGACTTCCCGCTGCTACCCGGCGTCACGCTGCTGGAGAGGCTGGAACAGGCAGTGGATAGCTGCGACGTGGTGGTTACGATAATTGGGCACTCATATGGCGCAGAGCCCACACGAACGGAACGTGGCGAACACCCTCGCCGTTCATATACACAGTGGGAGTATTTCTTCGCGTGCGGGCAACGCCTTAACGGAACAGTTAAGGCGCGAAAAGATATTTATATTCTCTTTGTTGATGATAGTTCGTATGCTGTACAGGCGGCCAACCAACCCCACGTTAAGTCGAATCTACAGAATCGATTTCGGAAATATATTACCGACACAGGTCTGGCACGGGCAAAATTTCAGGGGTTAAGTGACCTGCGGCCCGTGTTGCTGAAGAGCATACAGCCACCAGGAGGCGGTTCTTCTGCGACACTGCAATCTACGCCGCAACCGGTGCCAGGCGACCCCTCCACTGAAACCGGCCAGTCGACCGACATGGCAAATTCAAATCGCGATGCGACCATTGGCGAAACCAGAACCACAGCGGCCACCAAAGCCGAAGTCCTATGCGGTGTGCTTGACGGGCTTAAGCTCAAACTGGACCAAAACGCCAATCTCAGCCTCGAGCTCGCCGCGCTGTATATTCCATCAACAAAAGATCCAGATTCAGACGAACTGATCACCTGCCTTAAAGGCGAAGATGCCGCAGCTAGTTTAGCTAAAATGTACAGGTGGCTGGAGAGGCGACCTGGCCTAAAGGATCTAGATGATCTCCGCGTTGTCGCAAATGCTGTAGCGGTCCTACATATGCCGCCAGGATGGCTTGAGTCTGCACGTCCGCGATTGCACCAGGGAAATCTCGACGTTCCTGACCTTCTTGAAGCCCGATCTGCTGAGCTTCTCGTTGCGGGGCTCTTAAATCGAGCGGCTGACCTCGTGCAGCGCGGGGGCAATTTCGTTGGTGCGAGAAGTGTGGAGTACTCGCAAATAGTACCGACGCCCGGTATATCTGTTATAGACAGGGCCATGTTCTTTCGAGATGCGATAGCGGCGCACTTCCGTATTTCAGCATCCAATCCGAGGCTCGATGATCTGTTGTGCGAAGCGCTGCAGTTTGAGTGGGACGACGACAACCCAACCTACATCTTGTTCGAAAATGACGCTAAGCTTCCTGGGCTCTTGGACGAACTGAAACGATTCAATTGGCAAGAGCATCTGTTGACGCTTCGGCCGACTAAGTTGACTCTAGAAGAACAAGCTTTTAGAGGCGCATTCAGAGTAGCGCTCCACTTAGAGAAAATCTGCCGCCTCATTGATTCTCGCCTTGCATCGGAAAAAATTTCATGACTGATAACTTGAAGACAGCATTTAAGCCCGACATTAATAAGCCTCTCGATCTTCCACAATGCGGGTCCTGGCCGGAGGCGGTTCACAAATTCGATCCAGATAGCGTGCTGGCTATTCAGACTGCGATGGCTGCCGGGCGTCCACTGCTCATCCGAGGCGAACCGGGGATTGGGAAAAGCCAGATCGCCCGCGCGGCGGCGGAGTTTCTAAGAGCGCCGTTAATAACGCACGTCATTAACGCTCGCGCTGAATCGGAGGACCTTCTCTACACCTTTGACGCGGTCTCGCGCCTCGCGCAGGCGCAGCTGATGGGCTCGATGAGAGAGCATGAGAATCGTGCCGCAAACATCGAGTCGCAGCTTGCCGAAAAGCTTTACGTTCGGCCGGGCTGCCTCTGGTGGGCGTTTAACTGGGAATCTGCGCTGAAGCAATCGGGAGCATGCCGGGGCTCGGCGCCGCCTCCGAAATCTCCAGTCGATTGGGACAGGGAAAAGGCCGGCTGCGTGGTCCTCATCGACGAGATCGACAAGGCAGATACCGATGTGCCAAACAGCCTGCTGGAGAGCCTGGGTAATCTGGGATTCTATGTGCCCTACACCCAGGAGAGCGTGGCGCTGCAGAAAGGTGCGCCGCGTCCACTGGTGATCATCACCACCAACGAAGAGCGGGAACTGCCGGCGGCCTTCCTGAGGCGCTGCCTCGTCTACCAGATGAGTCTGCCGCCCGGCAGGGATGCGCAACTGGAGTATCTGAAGCAGCGCGGTAAAGTCCATTTCCCCAACGGAGATATCGCAGAAAACACCTACCTGGCAGCAGCGGAACAGCTCCTGCGCGACAGGGAAGATGCAAAGCAGTATGGCCTCGTCCGGCCGGGCTGTGCGGAGTATCTGGATCTGCTAACGGCACTCGCAGATCTTTGCCCGTCTGATGCAGCGGCGCAGCGCAACCTGCTGGACCGAATCGGTAAGTTCGCTCTGCGTAAGAACCCGGAAGGGGATGTGGCGTGAATCGGCGCGCCGCGATCAGCCGGGCCGACATGGCGCGCGCCTGCGCGAAGGCCGAGGATGCCGACTGCCCTGCGGTCGCGCGCCTCTGCGGGTTTCGTGAGGCCGTCCAGATAGCAGCGGAACCGGAACTGTCGATTGGGCTGCCTGATATCGCGATGAACGCGAACGAGACTCCACAGCCCTTGCTAGTGCAGCCGTTATCTCCAGCGCCATCAAAGCTAAAGTACCTGAGAGCCACTCATTTCGAGAAGTTGGAGGAACTGCGCGAGCCACCGGTCGAGGTGTTTACGCCGGCCGATCTTGCTGTGAACTATGGTCATGTACCGCCCTCACCGCCGGCGCTGATGCCATATTCGCGTCTGCTGCCATATCTGCGCCGCGCATTTGGCCATTCGCGCTCAGGCTCACGTGTGGATGAATCCCGCTATCTCAGGGCGGTCTGCCGTCTGTCACCAGTAAAGTACATCCCACGTAAACACTGCGCAGCATGGCCCACCGAGATTCAACTGCTTGTGGACGGTAGACCCAATATGGCCGGTTTCTCGCAAGACGTGGAAGCGCTGCAGGTGCGCCTGCAACGGCAAATAGGACGGGATCGCTGTAAGAGTCATCCGATTTCGGGCGGAACTCCCGATGTGCCTGCGAAGCGCATTGCACCAGATGTGCCCACACTGGCTATCACCGATATGGGGTGTCTGGATGGCGATATCCATGTAATCGCGGCCTGGCAGCGTTTTGCAGCCCGGAACCGCTCTGGCAGTCGCGCGCTCACCGTGTTGATGCCATGCCCAAGAGATAGATGGGATGGTGCGCTGGCAAGAACACTTCGCACGATCTGCTGGGATAAATTTGAGCGTCTGCCCGCTTCGGCCCGCGGGCAGAGAGCGCAGGTTGAAGATGCTACGCTGTTGGTGGATCGCAACAATGAGAACGCAGCCAATCTGCTATCACGCCTGGCCCCGGCTCTTAGCATAGAGCCTTACCTTCTCCGTGCCGCCCGACTCGCACCGGGCCCAGAAGTGCTGGATGTTGGCTCCGAGTACGACGCCCGTTTTTGCGCAGATGTGGCGCGGGCCGGGTCCGTGTTCGCGCTGTTGCCGCATAAGCGGCAGGAGTACATGTTGCAGTTCAAGGCCCTGCCGCCCGAAACGAAGCGCGCCATCGCGGAGGCAATCAAAACACAGCACGCCGGATACTCGATCGCTTTCAGGCTGGAGGAAACTCTCAATCTGGTTGAAGGCGGCGCATTTGAAGATGTTACATCAGGTGATCAGGAACGCCCTGAGATCACCTCGGCAGAGGTGAACCGACGCAGACTGCGCGAAACGCTGGAGCAGGCCATTGCAACCGATCGGCGCGGCGCCTACGCCACAGACCTGGCATTCTGGCTTGACAAGAGCGTTGAGCGCGCATCCGAGGCTGCGCGCTCTGACGCAGACGTGTCGGCAGCCTGGGCATTGTCGAAGTTCGTCCTCGAGGGCACGCTGGATGGCGCGCCGCCTGCTGGTGTTGACCCGGCGGTTGTCACACGCATCGGAGAACGGCTGGCGCAGATTACGAAAGAGACGCCGCCGGAGGCCCGAATCGATATCAGGGCGAGCCGGGTGCGCATCGGCGATGTCGGTTCGGAAAGTGAACGAAAGTCGCCGCGCCTGGTCTCGTTAACAACGAATGTACAGGTACCAACGGTAACAATATCGGAAACACGCGATACGGGCGAAGTCTGCCATCGCGTCGTCGCAATCAGCCGCGAGCGGCTGCCCGCGACGGTTCCGCTTCAAGATCCCAGAGTTGTCCAGATTACGACGCAGACCGGCATCACCAATTTCGAACCCTGGTCTATACCGCCCTGGGCGACTGCCGCCGGCGGCGACATGTTTGGCGACTATCTGGAGTTGGTTGTTAACAAAGTACTTTTCCGTTTCCGCTGGATTTCACCGGGCCAGTTCCAGATGGGCTCACGGGAAGACGAAAATGGACGATGGGATGACGAGCCACATCACAACGTTACCATCACGCGCGGCTTCTGGATGGGCGAAACAGCCTGCACCCAGGCGCAGTGGTACGCGGTTATGCGAAAGATGCCCAGTCTGTTCAAGGGGGACGACCGGCCCGTGGAACAGGTTAGTTGGCAGGATTGCGTTCAGTTTTGCCGGCGTCTGAACCAGCTTTATCCCGATCTTCACGCGCGCCTTCCCTCTGAGGCCGAATGGGAATACGCCTGCAGGGCAGGGACATCGTCCGCCTTCAACGATGGTTCGAACTGTACAGAACCTTACGGCAAAGATCCTGCGCTCGAAGGACTGGGTTGGTACGACGTGAACAGCGGCCGCGAAACGCATCCGGTGAAACAGCTCAAGGCGAACGCGTGGGGATTGTACGACATGCACGGCAATGTATATGAGTGGTGTTACGATGCGTTTACAGCGCTGACAACTGCTGGGGTCCTCGATCCGTGCGAAATCGGCAACGCCGAGGCAGACCGCGTGCTCCGCGGCGGCAGCTGGAACTACTTCGCCGGGTTCTGGCGTTCCGCGTTCCGCCGCGGGTTCGAGCCGTCTGAGCGCTTCGGGGACCTCGGCTTCCGCCTGCTCACCGGTCAACCGCCGGAGGCGGAGTGGCAGCGAAGCGCCACAGCCAGCGCGGAGCGCGCGCCGAAGGATGAGGCGGCTGATGGCGCAAAGCGTGCGACGGCGGATCGAAAGCGCAAACGGTAATGCCGTTCTTATTTTTCTGGATATCTGCCCTCAACAGTGAAGACGAGGCCGCGCGGCTGAATGATGCAGTTCGGTCTCATCGAGTAGTTGCCGTAGAGAAGCACTTTTGCTCCGCGCCAAATCCCGGATGGGCAATTTGTGTTGAATTTATTGATGGAGACGGATCCGCATCCGCTTCATCACGTAAATCCCGTGGCGTTGACTACCGTGAGATTCTGGATGAAGCAACATTTCGCATATTCTCGCGACTGCGCGATGTGCGAAGGAGATTTCCGCTGAAGACGGAACGCCGCCCTACGTCATTGTTACAAATGAACAGCTTGCAGTTATCGCCGAGCGCAGGTGTTCGACTGTTGCCGACCTGCTGGCTATCAGCGGCCTCGGCGAGGCACGCGCACGCAAATACGGTGCGCGGCTCTTGCAGTGCATCCGCGACTGTTCGTCCTCAGTCGCTGAGGGAGGCAGCACTTGAAGCGAGTAGGATTCCTATTGCCCCAGATTGCGGATCGCGCGAATCTATCAAACGCCTTCTGGAGGGCGTCGCGCGGTAAGCGTGAAACGCCTGCGGTAATGGCTTTCGCGTCCCGTCTAGACGCAGAGCTTGCGGCGATGTCTCGTGAACTTTTGGCAGATAGCTACGTTCTGGGACGATTCAGTCGTTTCAGCATTCGGGATCCGAAGCCGAGGGTGATTCATGCCGCTTGCTTCCGCGATCGCGTTCTGCACCATGCCATTATCAATGTTTGCGGACCGTATTTTGAGCGCGGAGCAACTTCGGATAGCTATGCATGCAGGATCGGAAAGGGTAACCACGCTGCCCTGAAACGCGCCAGAGGTTTCTCAACCTCCGGCGAGTGGCGCCTAAAGCTGGACGTCCGCCGGTTTTTCGACACCGTGGACCACGAAACTCTCGTGGCGGGGTTCACCCGACTGTTCAAAGACGCAGCGCTGCTGCGGCTTCTCGGCAAAATCGTGAGCGCTTACTCCACTGCGCCAGGCAGGGGCATACCAATAGGCGCGCTAACGAGCCAGTATTTTGCAAATTATTACCTCGACTCATTGGATCATTTCGTTAAGTCCCGTCTGCGCTGCAGGAAATACGTTCGATTTATGGATGACTTTGTGCTGTGGCACCCCGATCCCGACCAGCTTGCCGTCTGGCAGGACGACGTCCGAAGCTTCCTGGCTGAGCGTCTGAAATTGGAGGTTAAGTCTCTGCCGGGGCCACGGCGCGTTGATGACGGAATGGATTTTCTGGGCTATTCGATTTTGCCGGACAAGGTATTGCTGTCTCGGGCAGCGCGGACCAGGTACGTCGCCCGGCTCGCTGCCCTGCAAGAGGATTTCAAGAGCGGCAAAACGTGCGAAGCGGAGCTCCAGTGCCGCGCGAATGCTCTCGCGGCGCACGCCGAATTCGCCAGCAGCTTCGCATGGCGTCGAAGGACTCTTAGCAGGCTGCTCGATTATGCCTGATGGATGCGGCACAATAAACGTAAGTCGGAGGTCTAACGAGCAGACCGCGTGCTCCGCGGCGGCAGCTGGAACAACAACGCCAGGAACTGCCGTTCCGCGTACCGCAACAGGAACGAGCCGTCTAAGCGCAACAGGAACAACGGCTTCCGCCTGCTCACCGCTCACCGGCCAATGCGCGATGCGCAATGGAATGGCCGTTGACCAGACCACCGCGGCGCGGAAACTCTCCGCGTGCAGCAACACGGCTCCGTGCCCTAGTAGGCCGTACGATTAGATGCGCCGCGAGCGGTGCAATTGAGTGCAGTTCGAACCTGCGCGGAGCCGGTAACCTGATCCATCCACTTACGAAACCTATACAACATGCTCGAACTCATCTCGCTGCCTCGCAACTACATCCCACCATCAGAATTCCCTCCGAGCTGGGCAAGCGGCTGGCGTTGGGATCAATTCGGGCTGGTTGCAGAGCTTTATCACAATGACGTGCTCTTCAAGTTTCGCTGGATTCCATCGGGCCAGTTCCAGATGGGCTCGCCGGAAACTGAGAGCGGACGATACGATGACGAAACGCTTCATAGCGTTACCATCACACGTGGCTTCTGGATGGGCGAGAGTGCCTGCACTCAGGCGCAGTGGCGGGCAATGATGCAGGAAAACCCCAGCGAATTTAAGGGGGATGATCGGCCCGTGGAGCAGGTAAGCTGGCACGATTGCGTGAAGTATTGCCAGAGATTGAATGTTCTGGTTCCTGGCCTTTACGCACGGCTGCCCTCCGAGGCTGAATGGGAGTATGCGTGCCGCGCAGGGACAAACAGTGCGTTTAACGACGGTTCAAACGGTACTAAGGCAACGCGCATTAATTACAGCATCACCTTTAGGCCATCGGATTGTTGCGGTCTTATAGTG
>CAIXIX010000397.1 GCA_903919615.1 uncultured Chthonomonas sp. | reverse complement strand
GAGATACAACAACAAAGGCAGGGATCAAAACGAGAAGGCTCAAAGCTGGATGGAATGAACCCTACCTCGAACACCTCTTGCTCAATTAAGATGCGTTCGCCCTGAGGTGCAATGCTTGTCTGGAAGCCTGATAGTTTTCTGTTAACAGGAACAAGTGAGCGACGGGTAACCGTATGATAACGGTCGAAAGCGAGAGTTGGACGATAGCGTGCCAATCAAGCTAACCGACTCTAAGTTTGACGTGGCACGAGAATTTACATCCGGAGTTGTGAATGTCTGATTCGAAGTCAACGCAGGCAATGCCAGACTGGCACCAGCGTGAAAACCAGCGTCGAATGTTACGCTGGCTGCTGTTCCTGTGTCTCTTACTTGCACTGATCGGTTATTACTACTATGTATCGGCTCTTGGCAACACAGGAATTATCAACGGTGTTAATTTCGATTCAACCAACTACGTAGCTTTCATTCGTGACGATGGAAACGGTCATACGGATCTCTATGCCATTAAGACGGATGGCACGGGGGAACGAAGGCTGACAGCCTCCTCTGATGCATCGACAAAAGGGCAGCCTGTGTGGACCATCGATGGAAAAAGTCTGCTCTACGCCGCTAACCTTGATGATAATCGGGTTACCCAGGTCTACATTCTTGGGGATGGTCAACCGACTCGATTAACGTATGGCGCGGGAAATAAGTCCTTTCCGATTGTAAGCAACGATGGTAAGCACGCCGCATTTATTAGCCAGGGTGCAATCAAATCTGTTTACCTCAATGGTAAGGACGTGTATCAGCTTATGCCTCAGCCCCGCAGTGGAAACGAGGCTGGCTCCGAGACGGCAGCGGTAACCGGTGAGCCGCAAGGGCCGTTCTTAAGCGCAGGATTTTCCAGCGATGGATCTGGCCTGGCTGGAGCGCAGGATTTTGCTGACGAGACGAATGCCCTTACCACTGATCGGTCAGGAGCGGATATGGCGGTAACCTGCATCCCCCCCGGAGGCGGCCAGACGATGGTGCTTGACTCCGGGCATGAGGTTAGCTTCTCCTGGGAGACCAAGGGCGACCGACTCGCCTGTTCGTTTACGGAATTGCATGCGCCGAACAAGGCCGCAAAAGAGGACCATAACGCGGGTTATAAGGACTGGCTTAACCTTGCCAACTCCGATAAGGACACAACGCTCGTAAGCGCAATTCAGATTTTTACGTTCGGTGGCAAGGTGCCCAAAGTTCAGAATGTATTCAGGGGGCTCGGATATTCAATCGAGCCAAAGCATATTTCATGGTCGCCTGATGGCGGCCGGATGGCATTCGAGGGATGGCGCCTGAGATCGGAAGGCGAGCGGGAGCTAAGGGGAATTGTTGTTCAGAAACTTGATCAGGATGTGAGCGGAGAAGGTGTGATCATCGACGCCGCGCACGTAGATACGCTTCGCTGTGTTGTGGAGGCCGGTTCTGCCGGCAAACCACAGAATCCCAAATGGTCTCCGGATAGCCAGCACCTGCTCTTTGAGATGGTGCGCCCAGATGGCAAACGTGACCTGTGGTCGATTAACGCAGACGGCACTAATCCCATCAATTTAACCAAGGGAAAAGGGGATAACTATGATGGCGCCTGGGCTCCAACTAAGAAGCAGTAGTTTAATAGAGAACGAAAAATAGTTCTTGGAGGCGTAAAAATGGCCCGAGATAGTGGTATCTCGGGCCACATTAACAAACCGAGCTTTTACTTAGTTGTAGTTTCGGGCTTGTCCGCACGCAGTGCGACGGCAGCGGAGTTAGCGCTGTCGGTACCCTTGACCAGGGCCTGAGACGCAGACTCGCCACCTACAGGTATTCCTTCTGCTTCCGGCGGCTTGCCAATCGCGCCAGATCCGGCGCCAGTGTTCTGCGGGTCGGTATTGTTCTTATAGTCTACTGTTTCATGAGTCAGGTCGGGATCTGCGGCTGTACCCTGAGTATTGGAGCATCCGGCAAGTCCAACCAAGATGGCGCCGAAGAGCAAAGCGGCAGCCAATCCAATTTTTCGCATAAGTCCGGTCCTCTGCATAGGTCGATTCCGCGACAACGAGGCGCGGGGCGATATTTGTATGGCTCTAATTATGGCACAGATCGTTGCTGCCTACGGCAGTGGTTATTGTCGTAGCATTGAGATTCAAGAAAAGTTGGCAGTCAGCCACGATTCACAGTGAATCCAATTAGCAAGTCCAAAAGCGTCAGAAATACTTCACATAAGGCGCCACGGGTATAATCTTTTTCCGGATTTAGACGTTTTGTACAGCATCGTCTGTGCTCAGCAATTGTGAAAAGGCAGGTTTATGTCCGATAGCAGCCGTAACGCCCAGAAAGTAATCGTGATCGGCGCCGGCCTGGCAGGGCTGTGTTGCGCGAGATCGCTCCAGCGTGCGGGTTTTAACGCCCACGTTTTCGAACAGTCGGATCGTGTGGGTGGCAGAGTCGCCACGGACTTTGTAGATGGATTTCGTCTCGACCGAGGTTTTCAGGTTCTATTTACCGCGTATCCTGCGGTTAAGCAGGAGCTGGATCTGGCAGCTTTAGATTTGAAGGTTTTCGATCCAGGTATGGTCGTGTTCATTAAGGGAGAGCCATATCCACTGTATGATCCTTTCAGGCAGCCGTTGCGAGCTATTTCGAGCCTCCGATCTCCCTTGCTCTCCTACAGTGATAATGTTGCGCTTTTCAAATTTAGGCAGCTTGTAATGCGGCTTGATATTGAAGACATTTTCCTGCTCCCGGATGTGAGCGCCAAGGACTATCTGCTTGACTTTGGATTAAGCAGGTCCGCTCTCGACGACGTAGTTGTGCCAATAAGTTCCGGGATCTTCCTGCACAGGCGCATGGATGTTGGTATTCGCAATTTTGCGATGGTTTACAAAATGATGGCTGAAGGCAGCGCAGCAGTGCCGGCAGCCGGTATGGGAGCCATTCCAGAGCAGATAGCGGCCAGCATCGAAGAGGGCACGATACATCTGAATTCTAGTGTCACCAAACTAATTAAAGAAGGTGATCGGGTAATCGGCGTTGAGCTGGAAAACGGAGACTACGCACTTGCCGACTTCGTAGTTGTTGCGGCTTCTGCCGATGTGGCGGCACTGCTCACAGGGCTTAATTTGCCGCAGGAGAAGCGATCTGCTGCGTGCCTTTACATTGAGATTCCTAAGCCTTTCACATCGTCAAAATCTATCATGCTGTTTCAGGAGCCAAATAAGTACGCGACATCCAACACTCTCGTGAATAATGCGGTAATTATATCCAACGTCGCTCCAAGTTACGCTGAGTCAGGAAGACATCTGCTCTCTGCTACATCTATCGGCGATCCGCAGGCATCGCGCGATAGGTTGTTAGAGTTGGCCCAACGCGAGATTGGAGGTCACTTCAAAGACAGTCGATCAGACGAGTGGGAACTCGTGCATGTTTACCGAATACCATGGGCCCAGTTTGCACAACCTGCTGGCATCTCGTCGCGGTTGCCTAAGGTCGAGACCGGTATTCCCGGGCTAATCCTGTCCGGCGAGATCGTAACGAATAGCTCTATTCAGGGCGCGCTTCAGGCGGGCCAGAAGGCTGCAAATGCGGTGTTTTATGCCACAGGCATGAAGCGCCGGCCAGTTCGACGGTAGTGCTATCCGTTAACAACTTGCAATGCGAATACGAATTTGACAATTTGCAGTTTCGTTCCGCAGGCTGACGATCGCTCGTCGGTAGCTTGCCATACCGGTATTGAGGTTAATCATCGAATCGTTACGCAACGAATCGATTATTCGCGAGGATTAATAGACACTACCAACCGTCGCGAAGGTCGGTCGATTATGCGAAAACAGGCTGCTGCAGCAGCAAATATAGGTTTGCACTCACTGATTGCGTCAGCCGATTCACGAGTTTTAGGAGGCGACAGGGTTGCAGATCTCGTCCGCTGGAAAAACAACGCAAACACGGGTCGGCCATTCCTTGAGTGGAGCGATCTCTCAACGAATGAAGCGATTGCTGTCGGCCTCGAACCTTTCCGCACGCACGTATCCAACTCTCATGACGGTGGACTTCAGACAGTTGTCGTCGCTCACGATGAAACGCTTGTTGGTATCGGAATTGATACCGTATATCTACCGCGCATCGCGAAGAGGGCTAATCGGCCCGGCTACCTGCTTCGCCTGGCGTCGATGTTCGCGTCTCCTATCGAGTTAGACCAGATCCGCTCTCATCTTCTCATTTCCGACGAAGCGGATCACACATTTGTAATCGCCTTATACTTTTCGCTGATGGAAGCCGCGTCCAAGGCGCTAGGCGTCGGTCTTCGAATGGGGCTGGGGATGGGCAGAAGTGCTTCCGTTCCCAAGCGCTCAATCGAAGTCGACACAGACCTGCAATGCGTGTGTATCCGATTCTTGGGCCCGGCACGCGATGCTTATGATCGCTGTAGAGCGGGGACAACCAAGGCTGTTTGGAGTGTTGATGGGGATTATCTGATGAGCCTGGTGGTGCTTCAGGATTGCCGTTAGCCGTGTGACAAGCTAACTGAGTGCACGCCGGCAGTGACGTCCGCCGTTGACTTCGTTTCCGGGCTTGTGATATAATGATTGAGAAATAATGCACAAAGTCTCGTATGGTTGAATGGCAATATCGAAGTATGGATTCCTCTATATCCTGACCGGTAGTCATCCCGGAGAGCTCACTGTGGAACTCTAACCAAATGGCTTTTCCCACACAAACAGAACCTATTTCTGGT
Source organism: uncultured Chthonomonas sp. (assembly GCA_903919615.1). GTDB lineage: Bacteria > Armatimonadota > Chthonomonadetes > Chthonomonadales > Chthonomonadaceae > CAIXIX01. The sequence continues at coordinate 4,814 of CAIXIX010000397.1, read as the reverse complement.
CACCAGAATGTCTCCTTCGAACGAGAACGGGGCGTCTACGCAATCGAGGTGATGTCCGGCGTGTCGCACGCTGTGATCCAGGTTGGCGAAGATGCTGGCAGAACGGGCCGCATTTCTCGCGTGCTGTCGGCGCTCGCTGGCGCTGGCGTTCCTGTCTTTCTGATCAAGATGCACCGCGACGTCGTAACTCTTGCATTCGCTGGAGCGGATACCCATACCGCTATTCAGACCTTGAGCGATAACAGGCTCACTGCAGACGTTCGTGGTGAGCTGGCGCTCGTGGTGGTTCGTGCCGCTTCAATGCGTGATCTGCACGGAATTATGGTCAATATCGCAGACGCTCTGTTTGACGCTGGCGCAAGGCTGCATGAAACCGGCGACTCGCACAATTCGGTTCAATGTTTAATCGAGGAGTCGCGAACCGATGCAGCGGTAGAATCGCTATGCAAAAAGTTTGAGCTGTCGCCAGACGCAGTCAGTCTGTCAACACTCGCTACAGGAGGCGCCAGATGAATATCCTGGTGCAGAAATTTGGCGGAACTTCGGTTGACCGCCCCGAGCATCGGGCTCTTGCAGCGCGTAAGGTCATACAGGCTCGTGAAGCCAATTTCAATCCTGTTGTGGTTGTCTCGGCGATTGGTCGTGCTGGAGCGCCCTATGCGACCGACACGCTGGTTAAAGTTTTAAGGGATATCGATCCGCAAGTGCCGCCTGCTCCACGCGAAATGGACATGATGATGGCGTGCGGCGAAATCATATCGACCGTCGTTTTCGCTCACACTCTCCAGACGTTAGGCTTTAAAGCGGTTGCGCTGTCGGGCGGGCAGGCTGGAATTATAACTGACGATGTGTTCGGGAATGCACGCATCCTTGAGATTCGTCCTAACTACCTATTGGAGCTGATCGCTCAGGGTTATATTCCGGTCGTCTGCGGTTTTCAGGGTACCACCGATCCTCTCGCGTCTGCCGAGCACGGCGCCATTACGACCCTTGGACGCGGAGGCAGTGATACAACGGCGTCAGCGCTAGGTGTGGCTCTCGGCGCAGTTGGTGTAGAGATTTACACCGATGTTGACGGTGTTAAGACGGCGGATCCAAGCATGGTATCTGCCGCAAGCACTCTTGACGTCTGCTCCTACGAAGAGGTTGCTGAGATCGCTCACCAGGGCGCGAAGGTAGTTCATCCACGCGCCGCTGAGATTGCAATGGATCACAACATTCCATTGTGGGTGAAGTCGACGTTCTCCGACAAAGTAGGAACGCGAATTAGCAGCGATGCGCCGACTAGCACAGATGCTCGCCGCCTTACGGGAATTACGCATACTGGTAAGCTTGTTTATATTCGGCTGGAAATCGAGAATTTCGAGCATAAGCAGCAGGTCGAGCGAGAAGTGTATCGGATGATGGCCAAGGCTGGCATCAACATCTTCCTGGTTACATTCAGCCCAACGTCTCTCTCGTTCTGTGTGCCTCGATCAAGGTATCCTATTGCGCGAGACCTGCTCGATGGTATGGTGGTGCCTGTTGTAGGCTCAGCCTCTAATATCGAAGGTAAGCAAGCTACATACTATATCTTTAAGTTTTCTGAAGGTCTGGATCTCGCGTATAGCGTGCAGCGGCCGCTGCTTGCAGGAATCGAGAAATTTGCCGACATTGTGGATGTGCCAGCGACGGTGATCGAGAGCTGCACGATGGTTTCTGTGATAGCAGCAGGGCACAGGACCGTGCCAGGGATTATATCGACGATCTTCGATTACCTTGCAAATGCCGGAATTGCCGTTTACCAGACTGCTGACTCTGAGATGTCCATTTCGTTCTTGATACCCGAGAGCGAAGTTGATAGAGCAGTACGCCTGTTGCATCAGCGGTTATTCGAGAATCAGACTTAGAGCCATGGAGGCGCTATGAATCGTTCGGGCGCCGAAGGCGATAGCGAAGAGGATAGCGCTGCAAACCATGATCGGTTAGCTCTGGCCGTTCCGCCGCCAGATGCACCTCGGCTTGATCCGAAATTGCCGGCTCATCCCGAGAAGAAACAGGCCGTACACGAGGACCTTTCCGGTTACAGTAAAGCCGCGATGGCTACGAGCGCTGGATCAGCGTTCTTGACTCCGATCCTGACACTCTGTGTCGGCGGGTATCTGCTTGACCAGAAGCTGCACCATGAGACTGCCTGGTTGTCGATGCTAGGTGTGATCGTGGGTCTCGCTCTCGGCATTACATCCATGCTGCGCATTCTCAACCGTCTGTCTAAGTAGAATTCCGAATTATCTGACGCTTTGCGTAGCGTTTAGCCCGGCTGTATGACATAATATTGGGGGTTTTGCGGGCAGGAGAGACATCTCGTGGCGGATAGCAAAACAGAGGATGACCTGGCCGATCCGCACATCGTAGTTCGGTCGCTGATCTGGGGAACCGTCGTCTCTGTGCTGGCGGTTTTTGCACTAAATCTGTTGGGTCACGCGAAGTGGTCCCTCGCCTTTGGGGTTGGTGCGTCGCTTTCGTTGTTCAGTCTTTTCAGTCTGGGGATGCTCGTTCCGAAGTTGACGAGTACAAAGTCACCAGGGGGCTCACAGTTTTTGTTGGCTTTGCTTCTGTTCTTGAAGCTGCCAATGTATACGATTGTTCTGTATGCACTTACGAGAGCGTGCGGAGACGACGTCAAGTTTGCATTTCCAGGGGTACTGGTTGCGCCGGTAGTCATAGGTGCACGTACAATCTGGGCTGTAATTTTCCATTTGCTCAGGTCCTCCCGCGTTCCGGGTGAGGATGCTGGAGCAGCTCGAATCTAGTCATAGAGTGCTTCGCGCTGATCGGTTTGTTTCAGCCGAACAAGTCGATTCTGTCGCAAGCAAGGATAGCCAGATGCCACACGGTACAGCCGTAAAACATTTGAATCACGAAGCATTTACTTCGCCCATGCATCACAAAATGATCGCTCAGGAGGGCGAGGGCAAGCAGGTTGCCGGCACCTCCGAGCCGAAGGAAGAGAAGGTCACGCCCGGGGCGATGCCGAATCCCTCGATGCTTATCTGGAATTCGGTACTCGTGGTTGCCATTCTCGTAGTCTTTAGCCTTGCTGCTCGAAATTCCATCAAGAAGATTCCGAAGGGTTTCTCAAACTTCGCGGAGTTCGTGGCAGAACAGCTGAACATGTTTACGACGGGAATTATTGGGCCCGAGGGTGAGAAGTACACGCCGTTGATTGGAACGATCTTCATCTACATTCTCACGATGAACTTGATTGGGCTGATTCCAACCCTCCATTCGCCGACATCGAACATAACATTCACACTGGCGCTTGGCGTGTTCGTCTTCTTCTTTGTGACAATCATTGGCATCAAGAGTACCGGCGCGGGTCCGTTCGTGATGCATTTTATGGGACCGAAGTTGGGCAAGTACCCGCTCATGGCTCCCCTGATGTTCCCGGTCGAGGCTATTTCTTATTGCTTCCGCCCATTCACGCTTGCCATCAGACTTTTTGGCAATATCTTTGGCGAAGACACAATCTTGTTTGCGCTTGCCGGGTTAGGCAGTGCGAGCATTGCAACGAAGTGGATCCCGTTCCATCTGCCGGTTATGCTGCTAGCAGTTTTAACTGCGTTGGTACAGGCAATGGTTTTCTGCACGCTGACATGTATTTATGTCGCGCTCGTATCTCATCACGATGAGGAACATGGGCACCATGACGAGGGCCACCATGCGGCTGTGCCGCATGAGGCGGTTCTGCACCACTCTTCCTGATCTTTGGGAAGTTCTTATGTAGGAATATCCGGGCAGATTTCGCCTCTGCGAAATTTGAGGCGAGCAGACCCGGATAACAGCAAACATCGTAAGGCCCGGGAAAACGGGCCTACACTCACACTGTCGATACGACACGAAAGGATGCAACATGCAGTTATACTTTATGGCACTGGCCCTGGCGGTCGGTCTAGGTGTACCCATAGCTGCCGTTGGAGCGGCTCTGGCACAGGGTCGTGCGGCGGCAGCGGCGCTCGAGGGTATGGCACGCCAGCCAGAGATCCTGAGCAAGTTACAGGTCGCCATGATTCTCTCCCTCGTCTTCATTGAGTCGCTCGTTATCTTCTCACTCCTAGTCTTCCTAATGCTTCAGAGCAAGATGCCGTTAACTTCGGAGGTCCTGGAGATTATGAAGAGCGCACCGCACTAGTCGTTGGCGTTAGTGTATTGACTGTGTTCTCAGGGAGCTCCACGGCCAGCTTTGTTGGTCTGTGGAGCCCTGATGAATTCTTCAATTCGGGGTAGACAACTAATGGCAGATATCGCCAAAAGTCTGGCGTTCGATCCCAAAATCTTTGTGATACAGTTCGTTCTCTTGCTGGCGCTTCTTGTGGCTATGAATGCCATTTTCTGGAAGCCCATGCTCGCGCATCTCAAGAAGCGTGACAGCGAGATCGCAGATGCGTATTCTCAAAGGGATCGACTTCAGATCGAGATGGAACAGTTACGTGCGGACTATATCGCCAGGCTGGCGCAGGTTGAGGCAGAAGCCCGCAACCATATCCAGAAGGCGATCCGCGACGCTCAAACCGAACGAGAGCGGCTCCTTGCAGACGCACGAGAGAAATCGGATGCGGCTCTTAAAGAGGGGCTGGCCAATCTCGAGATAGAAACAGCGGAAGCGTTGAGGTCGATGCGGGGAACTATGGTTTCGCTTGCATCGGATGCGGCCGCGAAAGCCCTCGGCTCATCGGTAGATACAACTTTGATCCGCTCTGCCGTTGAAGAGCGGATGCAACTGGAAGCAGCAAACGGCTAGCGTTCAGTTAGGTTATACCTAATCGTAGCGGGTG
>CAIXIX010000396.1 GCA_903919615.1 uncultured Chthonomonas sp. | reverse complement strand
GCACTGTTCACAAAACGTGATAAAGCGGAATTATCTGAACCCCCTCCCCAACCCCTCCCACATTTGCTCGCAAGCTCGCGGGGAGGGGACAAAATGCGTGCATCGCGGAGCGACATTTAGTCCCGCCGAGATATGATACATTGTTAGCCCCGACCCTCTCCCACTCAAGCGGGTCGCTCTTTCCGCTTGCCTCACCGCAAGCGGTGCGCGGCAGAGAACACGGGAGGAAATGCGATCGCTTCGACTACAGATTTCGTGCATTTTGCACGCAATTTCGTCGTTCAGATACTAACTGCTTCGCCTCGCCTTCTGCACCTCCACCGCAAGCAGCAATGCAATCCCCACAAGGAACCAGGCCAGGCGGTCTTCATGGCCGGTAAGTCGTATCCCACTGATTAGCGCAGTGATGGTTACCACCCCCAACGCCGTTCCGAGTACCGTAGCTTTCCCACCTGTAATCACTGTGCCCCCGAGCACTACCGCCGTAATGGCTGTAAGCTCTAAGTATTGTCCTGCGTCTGGCGTTGCAGTAGCAACATGCGCACAGTTAATCACTGCCGCAGCACCGGCTAGAGCGCCGCTGAGGGTATAAACTGCTGCCTCAGTACGATGAACGCGATTTCCGGAAAGTCTTGCAGACTCGCGATTCCCTCCCAGCGCTAGCAGTTGACGCCCAAACGATGTGCGTTTTAAGATCATTGCGCCAGCAAGCATCGCGCCTACGCCTATCCAGAGAAGCAGGGGCAGCCCCGCAATGTTCGTCAAATCGAACCGCTGATTAAGAACGTCAGGCAATCCAGAGATACTCTGCCCACCGTTAAATAGGGATGCTGCGGCGCGAGCTGCTGCCATCGTCGCCAGGGTCACCACGATTGGCGGCAATTTACCCTTAGCGATTAGCAGGCCATTTAGCAGGCCGCACGCTGCCCCGAGACCGATGGAAGCGACGCAGGCAAGCCACACATTCCAGCCAAGGGTAACACTAAGCCACCCGAGTGTCATGGAGCAGAGGGCGAGTACCGAACCGACAGAAATATCGATGCCGCCAGTGGCAATAACAAGTGTCATGCCCGTTGCTAGAAGCGCAATATGTGCGGACTGCTTCGAAAGCAACCGCATATTATCAACGGATCTGAAGCCTGGGCTGACGATACAGAAATAGCCGCTGATCGCTAGCAGCACTATCGTTACCCCAAATTCCGGCGGGAGAGACCTTCGGTTGCGCTGCGAGCGGTCGATTTGTTTAGAGCTGGTCACGCTGCCTGCGCTCCAATCTTTGCGACTGATTTCAGCCGTGCTCGGGATCGCCAACCTTCGATCAGCGCAGCTGCCAGAATGACGGCTCCAGTAAACAGTCCCGTCTGGTTTTCAGGGCGTCCTGTAAGTATTAGTGCATCGCTTAACAGGGCAATCAGCACTGCGCCGAGCGCCGCTCCCGCAATGCTTCCATCGCCGCCTGTAATCCTTATGCCGCCAACAACACAGGCTGCGATTACGTTCAGCTCATACCCTTGCCCAACACCAGATTGGGCATTGTTATTGAACGCCATCACAATCCACCCGCCAATCGCCGCGCACAAACCGGAAACTACGTAAGCAAGACATCGCACTCTTTGCACTGGAACGGCTGAAAGGGCGGCAGCCTGTTCGGATCCGCCCATGGCGAGTGTCCACCGTCCGAGCCGCGTTCGGCCCTGAAGCACCGCAAAACCCGCTGCAATAATAATAAACAGAATGAATGGCGTCCAGCCAGCTCCAACTGCATTGTACGCATCAGGAAACGGGCCAAATGTCTTTGCCTGAGTCGCTAGGCTGATGCCATGGCGAAACAATAAAAGTGTTGCGAGAGTTGTGAGGATCGGAGGCAGCCTGCGAGCGGTAATCAACAGACCATTAATCAGGCCCGCAAGCGCTCCAGTTGCGAGGCCAGCAATCAAGGCTGCGGGCCAGGCGATGCCTCGCGACAGCATTAATGCCGAAGTGCAGCTTGTCAGGGCCATCATAGAGCCAACAGATAGGTCCAGCCCTGCGCCAAGAATTACGAGACCTTCGCCGCATGCCATCACACCTATGAACGCAGCATTCTCGCCAACCGCGGTGAGATTGTCGTGTGTTCTGAACGCGGGCACAAATGCAAATAGTCCAAGCGCAAACACGAGGACAACCGTAATCGTGGGCAGCTCTCTTGGCAGTTCTCTTCTCATATCCTCACTTTAGCTCCACCGTTTGCCGAAGAGTGAATGCAAGCATCAATCACTTTCTGAACAGCCAACCCATCTTCAAATGTAGGGGATGCCGCTGGAATGGCGCCTCCAGACTCCAGGATGGAGATATTGTTTACACAATCGTACAGACTCTGTATATGGAAATTGAGCCATCCAACAGCGTTCTTCGTCGCTCCGAGAGAGTAGGGCTTTGGATACCTTGTCACGCTTTCAATACGCTGATACCCGCGGTCGCCGCCTAGCGGCGCTTCTGGAGTAGTGGCATCGTAGAAGTCCAGCCAGTTAGGATCCATCAAGTTAAACCTAATTCCGCCCTTAGATCCGTGCAGCTCAACTCTGAGCTCATCCTGAACGCCAGTCGCAAGCCGACTAGCCTCAAGAGTCCCGGTCGCTCCACCCTCAAGTATGCACTGTACGGTTGCGATGTCATCTACGTCTACCTTGCGTTTTTCGCCTGTCAAAGAGTCTGGGCGCTCGGTAATGATTGTCTGAAGTTCCGCAGAAATCTCTGTAAATTCTCCCGCTCGCGACACGCCTGTCCCTGGCCCGATTAAATACCGAGTGATGTCGATGATGTGAGCCCCGAGGTCGGCAATAGCGCCGCCGCCGCTGCGTGCGAAGTTTGTGCGCCACGAGTAGGGACGCGATGGATCGATATATCCTGCGTGTAGGTACGCTACCCGAAACTGAAACAGGTCGCCAAGCGCACCGCTAAGAGTTATCTGCCGTGCGCGCATAAGAGCAGGAACGAATCTATAGTTAAAAGTCATCTGTCGAACTCTGGCTGGCGCCATAGTCGCAAGTGTGCAGATCTCGTTGGCTTGATGGGCATTCAGGGCGAGCGGCTTGTCACAGTAGATGTGCTTGCCCGCGGCCATAGCTGCAATTACCGCTTCCCGGTGAGCATCATTCGGTGTGCATATATGGATGAGATGTATCTTCGGGTCATTGATAAGGGCCAGAAGATCTGTCGTGCAGTAGCGGAATCCAGCCTGGTCCACGGCCTTTTGCCCCGATGCCGCGGATGCCGTGCATACGCCAACTAGCTCTGTCCGCACCGGCGCTGGATCGTATAGCAGTGGCAGCGAACGGTGAGCGTGACTGTGAACTTTGCCAATGAATCCGTACCCTATCATCCCGACACCTATGGTAGACACAGCGGCAACCCCCGTTTGACCATTGAATTACTCAGCGCATATTGTACTCTTTACAGCAGCCGTGTAGTGAAACAGCTTGACAATTGCTTCATGATTGACTACTCTTATTGTCGCTGCCATTCCTCCGCTCGAATTTGGAAGGCAGACTTCAGACTATTAAGAATAGGTGCCGACCGATGCGTAATTGCTGCCGCTGGACGAGAGTAGCAACGAGGTTCAGCGCGCTTATAGGTGCACTAGGAGCGCTTACAGCCACGATGCCATCCAGATCACAAACCCAACAATCGGATCAGTGGGTCGATTCACGCGCCTTCTCTCCGCCTCAAAATCTGAATACACCACGCAGCTTTCAAACGGTTACTACGTTGGCAGAGTGGCAGCAGCGGCGCGAGGAGATTCGTCGGAGAATCCTTGTGTCGTGCGGCCTCTATCCGATGCCCAGGAAAACACCTCTTCGCACTCAGATTTTTGGCAAAGTGGAGCGCGACGGCTATACCATTGAAAAAGTAGCCATCCAAACCTATCCCGGATTTTACCTTGCCGGGAATCTGTATCGCCCTTTTGGTCCTAGCGTAACCACGACAAAACATCCAGGCGTACTTGTAACGCACGGACACTGGGAAAACGGCCGAATGGCGAACGAGGAGCGTGGTTCTATTTCCGCACGCGCAATCACGTTTGCGAGAATGGGAATTGTAGCCTTTACTTACGATATGGTTGGTTACAACGATACTCATCAGGTTCCGCACACCTTTGCCGGTGACAGAAAACAGTGGCTCTGGGGAGTATCGCTGTTTGGGCTGCAAACCTGGAACAGTATTCGCGCCCTGGACTTTCTAATTAGCCTTCAGGACGTGGATAAAGCACGGCTTTCTATCACTGGAGAGTCTGGCGGTGGTACCCAGACAATGGTGTTAGGTGCAATTGATGATCGGCTAGCCGCAGTCGGGCCGTGCGTGATGGTTTCTCACTCAATGCAGGGTGGCTGCCTTTGCGAAAATGCTCCCGGCTTGCGAGTTGATTTCTCAAACATGGAAGTCGCAGCCTGTGCTGCTCCCAAGCCGCAAATAATGGTTGGCGCCACAGGTGACTGGACCAAGACCATGATGGAGGTAGAAGGCCCCGCAGTCGAGTCTGTTTATAAGCTCTACGGTAAACCTGAAAACCTCAAATATGTGCGTTTCAACTTCGTCCATAACATCAACAAAACCAGCCGAAATGCGGTCTATCAGGCGTTCGGTAAGTGGCTACTGAATCTGCCTAACGCAGAAACCTATACAGAGCCGGATTATAAGATGGAGCCGGTTGAGGCTCTGCGCGTGTTCCCGGACGCAGCCGGGCTTCCAAAAAACGCAATCGACGAACCTGCGCTCATTACGAAGTTGCAGCAACTTGCGATTTCCCAGGTTGAGAAGGCAAAACCGCATGATCACTCAAGCCTGGATAGCTTCAAGAAACTCTATGAGCCAGCCTGGACAACTACCCTGGGCCTGCCGACGGTGCCGGTTACCGCAGTTGTGCGTCCAACCAATGCCGCAGATGCAGATAAGAATGTATTTCGAATCGGACGAGAAGGCGGCAGAGACAGCATTCCAGTTCGCCAGTTCGAGCCAGCAAATGGCAAACCTGTCTGCTCGGTTGTGCTGGTAGCGCAAGAGGGGATGCAGCGCTTCCTAACAGCATCCGGTGAACCAGGTGAGCTTGTTAAGCATCTGCAGAGGTTAGGCGCAGCGGTTCTGTTGGTCGATACATTTTTAACCGGGCATGCATCAAATGTGAAAATTGAAGCAGAGCGACATGCTCCCTTTTATGCGTATTTCGATACCTACAACTATACGAACCTGCAGGAGCGCGTACACGACCTCAATACGGCCGCTCAGTACCTTCGCAAAAACTACAGCGTTCCTGTAGCCATTGTTGGCTTCGGAAGGGCTGGGATATGGTCGCTGCTTGCTGCTCCAATTGCCGATGGTGTAGCAGTCGACACAAACCACTTAGATCTGAGCTCGGATGAAGCGCTTGTCGACGATGAGCTCTATGTGCCGTGCCTTCGTCACATGGGCGATTTCAAGACTGCGGCGACATTGGCAGCCCCTCATCCTATTTCTCTGTTCAACGTTGCGAGCAATTTTGATGTTGCTCCCTGGATCGAGGACGTCTATACGGCAATCGGCGATTCGGACAAGCTGCATATTAGCGATGCTCCGATTACTGATGATGCCATCTACAGTCTGATTACTCAGATTACGCTCAAAGGAAAGTCCAGGTAATTCTATGGAGATACCGGATCCTTTGCGCCAACTCGGTGTGCGAGACGACACACTTACCGATCACGAGAGAGCACAACTGGATGAGCTTGGATACGTTCGTTTAGAAGGCATCATGTCACTGGAACTGGTAGATGCGATCCGGGCCAGGCAGGAGCAGCTTCTGTCAGAAGAAGGCGATAAGGCAGGCGTGGAAGTTCATCGCGAGCAGGGAACCGATCGTCTGAGCGACCTGATCAATAAAGATCCACTCTATCATATTGTAATCTCGCATCCACGCATACTCGCAGCCATCGCCCATGTCTTGCACGGAGATCTCAAACTCTCGTCGTTAAACAGCAGGGCAGCGCTTCCAGGACTGGGGCTCCAGGGCTTGCATGCCGATTGGGGCCGATTGGATACGCCTGGTGACTATCAGGTATGTAATTCGCTGTGGCTGCTGGACGATTATACGCCGACAAACGGCGCCACGAGAGTGGTGCCTGGAACCCATCGTGGTACTCAGCTACCACCCGATGTGATGAGTGACCCTTCAAGTGCTCATCCGGACGAGATTCTCCTACAGGGTAAGGTAGGCGACGTTCTTGTTATGAACAGCCACACCTGGCATGGTGGGACGCGAAACCTGACCGATAGACCGAGACGAGTGATGCACGGGTATTTCTGTCGCAGGCATCAGCCGCCGCAGCTCGATCAGAACCGGTATATCAGAGATACCACGCTAGCGCTTCTCAGCCCGGCACAACAGTGGGTGCTCGGGCTTGGAGTATAACGATCGAATACGCAAACAGCGATATGCCGCCGCAGGCACTATTGAGGATAGCTTAGATGGATGAGTTTGACGAACTGGATAGCGAAACCAACGCCCGAATTGAAGGGGTAATTGAACGGACGAAAGACTACATCAATCCTGGTCTCTCTCGGTTGATGCAGTTCGGCGGGTTTGGCGATGTAGAGAGTACGGCTGAAGGAACGGTCCTGACAACCGTCGGCGGAAAGAAATATCTCGATTTTGTGGGCGGCTTTGGAGTCTTTACACTCGGCCACAGGCACCCGGCGGTTGTAGCTGCAGCTCACGCTCAGTTGGACCTCATGCCGCTGTCTACCCGGACATTTTTTGGCGAGCCTGCAGCCCTTCTGGCTGAAAAACTGGCTCAGATAACTCCGGGAGACCTCCAGTACACATTCTTCTCGAACAGTGGTACGGAGGCTGTTGAGGCTGCCCTGAAGTTTGCGCGAATCGCAACCGGCAAGACCGATTTTATCAGTACAGATGGCTCTTATCACGGCAAAACGATGGGCAGCCTTGCGGTAACAGGGCGCGAGAAGTACCGTATTCCCTTCCACCCCATGGTTCCTGGAACCGAGTTTGTTCCCTTCAACGACCTTGCTGCCGTCGAGGCTGCCATTACCCTAAACACGGCTGGCGTCATCGTTGAGCCAATCCAGGGTGAAGGCGGAATCATCCCTGCTGAACACGGCTATCTTGCGGGTTTGAGGAAACTGTGCACGGAGCGCGGTGTGCTCTTGATCGTTGATGAAGTTCAGACGGGGCTTGCGAGAACCGGGCGAATGTTCGCCGTTGAGCGAGACAATGTTGTGCCAGACATCCTGACTTTGGCTAAGGCGTTAGGAGGCGGCGTTGTACCGATTGGCGCAACAATCGGCACTCCTGCAGTATGGGATCGTGTTTTTGGCGTTAACCCGCTAATCCATACCAGCACATTCGGGGGCAACGGTCTGGCTTGCGCTGCGAGCCTCGCTGCCCTTAAAGCGATTGAGGAAGAGAACCTATGCCAGCGCGCACTGGATCGCGGTGCGCAGCTTATTGAGGGGCTCGAGCGTACTCGAGCGAATCACCCTTCCGCCCTGAAGGCAGTGCGTGGATTAGGGCTTATGATTGGCGTAGAGTTTAATGTTAAGGATGTCGCTGAACTTACAATTAACCTGATGGCGCAGAGAGGTATCATCGCTGCATACACTCTCAATAACCCGAAAGTTATTCGGTTCGAGCCACCGCTCGTCGTTACTCCAGAACAGGTAGATCAGGCGGTATCCGCATTTGATGCTTCCGTCACGGATGCCGTTGCCATGCTCGAGGGGCTCGAAGCCTGATTGACCGAATAAATCCAGGAACCGTTCCGCCTGTTGATGCAGGCTTTTAGAGGAGAAGACATGTTCAAACGTACTTTGCCCTTCGCGCGCCTCGGCGCTGCTAGCATTGCTGCTGCAGGGCTTCTATTTGCGCTTAATGGCTGCAGCTCAGAAAAGCCAAAAGACGGTGGTGACGGTGCTGGCAAACCACAGACAAATACAAACGCACCCGCGGGTGGAAGCAAGAAGCGTATCGTTTTTGTTTTCAAGAGCGGCGGCGGCGGCTACAGCGAAGCCTGCAAGCGGGGAGCCGACCAGGCAAACGCCGATGCAAAGCTCAACGTTCAGGTGGATTATCAGGCCTCTGCTGAAGGGACCGCCGAGAAGCAGGCCGACATCGTCGAATCCGCGATCGTTGGCAAAGCAGATGCAATCGTAGTCTCGCCGGTAGATTCAAAGGCGATCGTTCCTTCACTGAACAAAGCCGTTGCGGCCGGAATTAAGGTCTTTACGTGGGATGCTGACGCTCCCACGAGCAAGCGTTCCTACTACTTTGCCGCGGTTGATGATATTAATATCGGTGACGATATCGGCGATGCGCTCGCAAAAAGCATGGGTGAGAAGGGCAAGGTGCTGATCTTCAGCGGCCAGAGCACTGCCGAGAACCTCAACAGCCATGTCAAGGGTATTGAAGAGGCGCTAAAGAAGTACCCGGGCATTACAATCGCGCAGCCCTACATCTATAATGATGACGACTCCGGTAAGGCCACAAAGATGGCGGTGCAGGCGCTCCAGCGGAATCCTGATGCTGTTGGCATTGCATGTGCAAATGCGCCTAGCCCACCTGCCGCCGCTGAGGCTATCAGCAAGAACCCTGCTCTCAAGGGTAAGGTCAAAGTCTGGGGGCTCTCACTGCCCAGCATGTGCCAGAAGTACTTGAAGGATGAGACAGTCACAGGTCTCTATCTCTGGGATCCTCAGAAGCTAACCTACGATACCGCTGTAATGGTCAAACAGGTTCTCGATGGTAAAACGCTTAACACCGGCGATGACTGCGCTGGAGATGGTAAGATCGCCGTCACCAATGGCATCGTGACCTTGCCGCTTCGCCTCGAAATTAACAAGGGGAATGTCGATAGCCTGAAGTTTTAAGTAACGGAGCGTCGTGATCCGCTCGCGCATTTACTCCCCTCCGTGTTCTCTACTGCGCCCGAAGAATGAGGGGCTCAAGCAGAAAGAGGCGAGCTTGCGAGCAAATGAGGGAGGGGTAGGGGCTAATAATGTATCATATCTCGGCCATGTTCCGGAGG
>CAIXIX010000395.1 GCA_903919615.1 uncultured Chthonomonas sp. | reverse complement strand
CTGTTGAACGGTATTGCCGCCAACCTTTCGTTCAAGGTGCAGCATACGAGCGTCCATGCGGTTAAGCGCGGTATCAAACGAAATATCATATTGCATCGACGTGTCTCGCAAAGATCTCACCTCGTCGCGCAGCGCTGCAATTTCCGCCCGAAGCCTCTCGGCTTCTCTTCCGCCACCGGCTGTATTCGCCTGACTATCCGCCTTTATTCTGGCTATTTCGATTCGCGTATTGTTGTAGCTCGACCACATCTTCGATACTACCGAGCCCCCGCCGAAGATAAGGAAAATTATAACTATTGGTTCCATGTTCTCCATCCGCGCTCCTACCCAAAACGTCAAATAATCCTAAACACCCGTTGAGCGAAGGACATTCTCAGCAGGCTGCTCATGCGCCGGATGTGAGTAGTGCGGCTTTTCAAGATGCGCGACGCGTCGCTCCATCTGCTGCAAAGCCGTATCGAAGCTCAGGTCATACTGCATAGCCACGTCTCTAAGATCACGAATTTCAGAGCGGAGCTTGTCAAACTCTCCCTGTATCTCCGCGGCCATAAGGCGTTCGCTTTTTTGCCGCAACTCTTCCATCTTGCGCTTGTGATGCATTATCATCCAGGCAAGAGGGATTACGACGGCGCCAATGACTGGTACAGTCAGCACTAAAGCCATCGCCATCGCGATGCTCATAGTTTCACCGTCCTGAGCGCAACTCGATGTTGCGCGTAGCGTCAACCTCAGCGCGCGAACTTAGCGCGTGATTCTCTAAACTATCGACACGCCGTTCCATCCGCTGAAGCGCATTGTCGAAGCTCATATCGTATTGGGTCGAGGTATCTCGTAAAGATCTTACCTCCGCTCGAAGCGATTCCACGGCCATTCGCAGCGATTCGTCGCCAGTATTGGTAGCTCTGAGCTTCATTTCCAACATCTTGCGCCTATGGGAGGTAATGATTGCAATCATCGGTACGCCGAACACCATCAGAATTGCCAAAGCACCTGGATCCATCTGCTGCTCCCTGTTTAAACACGAATGTCGAATATTGCCGAGATCTTGCAGTCACTTAGACGCGTGCAAGCGTCTCTTCGAGGCTTACGGTTCCCGCATAAAGCGCTTGACCAATGATCACTCCGTCCACATTGAGTCTTCCGCTCGCTCTTAGGGCCAAGAGCGCATCGATATCCGCAATCGTTGCTACACCTCCGGACGCTATTACCGGAGTGTTCGGCACCGCAGCGGCGACTTTTGCAAGAGAATCAATGTTAACCCCAATTAGCATGCCGTCTCGCGAGATATCGGTAAAGATAAACCGCTTTGCGCCGAGCGCCTCCATGCGCACGACGAACGCCTCTGCCGTTTCATTGCTAAGCTGCTGCCACCCGTGCACCGCTACGAAGCCGTCGCGGGCATCTACTCCAACTGCAATCTGTTCACCAAACGCCGCGAACATCTCTGTTGCCGCTTCTGGATTCTCGGACGCAACGGTGCCAATGACAACGCGCGCTACGCCAAGGCCGATCATACGCGCGACCGCTTCGGAATTTCGCATGCCTCCGCCGAACTGCACTGGCAGGCCGGTTTTGGCTATAATCTTCCGAACGGCCTCCACATTCTCTCCGTTGCCAGTTCGCGCACCGTCAAGATCTACCACATGCAGCCACTTAGCGCCAGCGTCTTTCCAGCGATTTGCCATGCTAACGGGATCTTTCGAATAGGTAGTGACCTCTTCGAACTTCCCTTGAACCAGCCGTACACACTCACCGCCTTTAAGGTCGATGGCGGGATAGATATCCATCTCTTCTTTCCTACCTATTACTCATTGCCACGAAACGAAGTTTCGCAGGATTTGCAATCCGATCGCTCCGCTCTTTTCTGGATGGAACTGCACCGCTGCCAGATTCCCTCGTTCAATTGCACAACAGAAGTCGACACCATACTCGCATCTCGCTGATACCAAGCCTCTCTCATCAGGCTGTGGATAGTAGGAGTGAACGAAATAGACCCGCACTCCGTCTTCGATCCCCTCAAACAATCTTGACTTCGGATCTGGCTGAATCGAATTCCAGCCGATGTGCGGCACCTTCAAGACCTGTGCGCCCTGCGGAACGCCGTCCTCGTAGAACTTTACGACGCGGCCAGGCAGTACCCCCAGGCCCAAGGCGCTGCCCAGTTCTGTGCTGCTGGAGAACAGCAGCTGCAGCCCCAGGCAGATGCCCAGAAAGGGCTTACCAGAGTCAATGGAGGCTAAAACTGCTCCCTCAAGACCGGATTCCTTCAAATTGGACATTGCGGCACAAAATGCGCCGACACCCGGCAGCACGACACTATCTGCAGAGGCTATCTCTTGGGGATCACTGGTTATAACCGGATCGCCGCCAACGAGCGCTAACGCCTTCTCAACGCTGCGAAGGTTCGCCATCCCGTAATCTACAATTGCAATCATAAAACTCGACTACTTTCATTCTTTGCCGAAAAGCCTAGAGCACGCCCTTCGTGGAGGGCACGCCTGTTACCCGTGGGTCAACTCGCACGGCCTGTGCGGTCGCACGTGCAAATGCTTTAAACGCGGATTCGATAATATGATGCGTGTTTTGACCTGCGACCTGCCGCAGGTGCACGGTCCATCCCGCGTTTACGGCAACTGCCCGAAAGAACTCGAGTGTTAATTCTGTGGTGTAATCGCCAAGTTTGGGTACCGTACAGTTGAGATCGTACGCAAGGAAACCCCGTCCGCTGATATCGAGATCGCAGGCCACAAGCGCCTCATCCATCGGTACCGCGGAGTTGCCGACGCGCGTGATTCCGCGCTTGTCTCCCAGCGCTATTTCGAATGCTTTACCGAGCGCTATGCCGACGTCCTCAACAGTATGGTGATCATCGATATACAGGTCGCCCTTAGCCTTCACTTTAAGGTCGATCAGCCCATGCTTCGCGATATGCGTCAGCATGTGGTCAAAGAAGCCCACTCCCGTTTCAATTTCGTGCACTCCTGTGCCATCAAGGTTGAGCGCAATCTCGATCTCGGTTTCATTTGTCTTGCGATCTACTTTACCAATTCGGTCCGCCATCACTCCTCACTTCCACGCGCCACAACTGCTTCAGCATGCGCATCGAAACCTTCAGCACGTGCGAAGGCAACAACCGACTCAGATATTTGCCGAAGCGCCGGCGCTGTGTAGTAAATGAAACTGGATTTCTTCAAGAAAGTGTCCACATGCAGCGGCGAGGCGAACCTTGCAGTACCGCTGGTCGGCAGAGTATGGCTTGGCCCAGCCATATAGTCTCCAAGCGTCTGCGGAGAATAATCGCCAAGCAAAATGGCGCCTGCGTTTCGAATTGACCCCATCGCGCCAAAAGGATCGCGCACCATAAGCGCCAGATGTTCCGGAGCGCAGACATTCGCGAGATCGTAAGCCTGGTCAAGAGAATCCGTAATTAAGACAGCTCCGTTCTCATCCAAAGCCTGCTTCAAAATTGTGCTCCTGGGCAATATCTCAAGCTGACGGGCAATCTCGTCTATCACCTCTTGAGCCAGACGTGCCGAAGGAGTTATCAGATATGCAGCGCACTCCACGTCATGCTCTGCTTGAGTAAGTAGATCCATTGCGGCGAACTTTGGATTGGCGCCTTCATCAGCGACCACGCAAACTTCACTGGGACCTGCCAGCATGTCGATGTCAACGACGCCCCACAGCAACTTTTTCGCGATATTAACGTAGACATTTCCTGGCCCTACGATCTTGTCCACAGGCGGAACGGTATCCGTGCCGAATGCCATCGCAGCCACAGCTTGGGCTCCACCACATGCAAAAACGCGATGGACGCCAGCAAGCTTACAGGCGAACAACACCAGGTCGGGGACGCCACCGTCGCTGCGCGCTGGTGTGCAGACAATGATCTCCGTAACACCAGCTACCCGCGCCGGAATGGCCGTCATGAGCACCGTACTCGGATATGCCGCAGTTCCCCCTGGTACGTAGACACCAACGCGATCGAGCGGACGGATCAGTTGCCCCGTAATCTTATCTGGCTGCGCATCTAGCCAGCTCGTCTTTCGGTGTTTATCATGGAAAGCAGCTATGTTCAAAGCCGAACGACGGGCCGCTTCCTTCAAAGCTTCAGGCACTCTGGCCTCGGCAGCATCCCACGCACTTCGCGGAACCTCTACTGCTTCAAGGCCAGAATAATCAAATCTTCTGCCGAGTTCCAGCAGGGCAGCGTCACCTCGGGCTCGGACATCGGCGATGATCTCACGAACAATCGCTTCAACCTTGGGATTATCCTGAAGCGTATCTCGTTTTAAAACGGCGCAGGCTGCTTCGTAGCCCTCTGCAGCAACATCAACTACTCTCAAAACGAACCTTCCCTGTCTATCCCAGATAGTCCATTGGTTTATAGGGCCTCGGCGCAGCAAGCAGCGCCACTACCGTGAAAGGAAAAAGCCTATCTAGCGCAGATAGTTCAATAGCCTTACCATGCTTCGGCGCTGATACCACCGCGACCAGCATCCATGAGTACGCCAGCTAGCCCTTAGAACGGGAAACAGCGCCGACAGCTTATGCTGCGGCGCATGTCTCATCTGTTATCCCTGAGGCCATTATACGGCGTAACGTATAAGAGCGTCAATTAACCGAACATAGCGGCTACTTCTCCACGGTAACGGCAGCGATTTTGATATCTGGCTCATTAGGTAGGATTATCGCTACAAGCTTGCGCGGCTCTTTAACCGTAAACGTGTAATGATAGAGCGAAACTGCGCCCTCAACGCTTCCTTTAGGACCGTGGTGCCGACCTGATGAGAATACAACCGATTCTCCGTTCGCTGGAGGCTGATCCCATCGATTTACGGTAAACGCGTAGAGATCCTCCGATTCACCAGATGGCTCCTGAAACACGAGTTTAATGTTGCTGTTTACAGGTGCACCCGTACTTGCGGCAACCAGATGAAGCACGCGACATTTCGCGCCTCCCTTACCCAGATCGACCCGCTGCCCTTTGCACTGAACAAAGTTTCGGTTGCCTGGCTCTTTAGATCCCCAGCGAAAGCTGATGTGCCGCGGAGACTCTGGCCCAGACCGATCGTATGCCTGCCACACTCCTGCAGGAACCACGCCGTCATCTGTGAAAGGAGGGATCAGAGCCGCTGGAAACGAGTTTCCTTTGCCATCGAAATCTCCCTGCGTTGGGTCTGCCAGTTCCGACACTCCGGCCAGATTGTACGACTTCTTCAGATCGGCAAACACAAGCCTGCCACCACTAGCCGAAACCACATGCACAAGGCGGCTACCAGAGCGGGATGCATCGGTGGTGGACGCCCAGGTATCCCCAAACTTGACATCCCATTCGAGATAGTAGTTGCCGTCGCATGGAGGAGGCGTTACCCACACTAGCAGATTATCGATGCCTTCGCCTGGGGCGAGGTCTTGCGGAAGCGCGGTCAGCTCGTCCTCCCAAAGAAACTCTCCACCGTCCTGATAGTACCAGTGGTAGCCAACTCTAACGACGTCCTTTTTCCATGTCTGCGGTCCATTGTTACGTATTCCAAGGACGATAGGCTGGCGACGTTCAACCGGCAAGGAGGGCTGTGTACCATCACGGGTGAAGCGCACCCCAAAATCGTAATCTACTATAGAAATCGGAGTTAGCTCAGAAACTGCTCCCGGAACTGTCGGTGCCGATTGCGCAGCCGTCGTTTGGCCAGCTGGGCCGTCCTTTACTACTTCCCAGCGGATCGCGTAGTTAACGTCAGAATCTGGTGAGGTGATAGCTGTTGGCTTACCAACCTCGTCCATCAATGGGAATTTAACAGCAATCGTGGCTACACCGCCGGGGGCCACATCGGAATCGATAGCGGCGCTCGCGTCGGCAGTCGCAACTGGCACTGCCGAGAGGATGTCTCCCTCCGTGATCGTAACGAGTCTGGCGATTGCCCTCCAGCCTTCTGATTTTAGCCACGGTGTTGCACCGTCGTTTCGAATTTCAGCGCTTGCGGAATAAACCGAACCTGTTTCCAAAGAAACAGGGAGTTCAACACCGAGCGCAGTAACCTTTAAAGCTGGTACACCCTGGGCGCCAACAGATACCGTTGCCTGAATAATGTGGCTCTCGCTCAGCCAGTTCGCACTGTTCTTGCCACCAGTTAGTCCAATTTCCAGCGTGTAATCGCCCGCCGACAGCTTGTCGGTCGCAACCTTTATTGGCAGAGTAATCTCGTTGCCTGGATCCAGTGGCCCGATAGCAACCGCGATGTTTTCGGAAGTGACCACACGGCCTTCTCGTTTCCACCGGTATCCAAGCGAAACAGGCCCTGTTACGCTGTTTCCCCAACCCTCTGAGCCGCCGTTTTCCAATCTCACACTTGCAGATATGACACTGCCCGCTGCAATCGCCGACGGAATTTGGCTCCAGAGCATGCGGGGCCGAATCTTTTCGGTACTGGAAAATAGGCGTGTGAAGATCTTGGTCAGGTCCGACCCTGTATATCCTGCCTCGACGCTCGGCGCCACTTCTCCACCAAGCGTGAAATCGTTCCAGCGTTGAACTAGAACCCAGTCTGGATGCTTCCCGATTGCAGTGAGCCAGGAGGTTCTGTAGGTCTCCCCACTGCGTCTACCAGGCAGGCTAGAGCTGTTTACCGCAAAGTTGCGGGCAGCATCCACATCGTATCCTGCACTCACTTCGGCGCACTTTATCCATCCACCGGACGACGCTCCACCACCCTCAGGAAGGTACCCATCGAGTCCTGCCTTTTCGCCAAAGCCGCTTGGTCCAACGAAAACGAGGTCTGCACCACCAAACTCAGCACGGAACCGAGTCCGAAGTGCGGGCTCAAATGCGCCGTCCCAATCTTTAAATGCGGTAGGGTCTGTCAGGAACACTGGGTACGCGACTCCTTCGTCGGGACCACGCGAAACCTGGCAGCGAAATGCATACGGTATGCGGATATAGAAGGCTCGGATCATCTTGTACAAGGCGTCCTGCGTTGTCGCATCCTTTAGGTCGACCTTGTCACCCGTTAGCTCCACCAGCGAGTTGGTATCTAGCGCCATACCCACCTGCGGGTATTCTGCGAGGCTTGTTTTCAAATGCTCCAGAGCGCCCGCCAGCACAAGCAGGCCCCGATTTGCTGCGCGTCGGTGTGCAGGATCGCCGCGATACACTGGTAGAACTACGTTTATGCCCTCTTTTCGCGCTTCAGAGAGGAGATTTCTATGCCAATCTGCATCTTCAAAGCTGAACCAGGGTCCAGTGCCTTCAAGGGGATGATGAGCGAGAGCGCTGCTGTGGTCCGGGCTCAAAACGCCGCGAGTACCGCCGGCTTTTCGTGCATCTGCCTGGTAATCATATTCGTACGTTGCAAACACAAGCTGTTCAGCGTGACCCGAGGTATGTGGCTTGATCGGAGTTGGACCTGGTATCGATGGCGCAACAGCTACAGGACGGGGAGCATTCAGCTTATATTCTGCGCGAGTGCGGGATGATAGTGTAGCAGCCGAAGAGTTATGAACTACTACAGCATCCGCGCTTTCACCAAATTCAAAGAGAGAGAGCCTGTTCCACTCAGCATCGCCCAGCGTCCCATCAATAGCCGGCTTGTTTGCGGAGACGCGCGGGCAGTATAGCACCGTAGCTCCGGGCACCCGTCCGGTAGCGCTCATTACGATTTCATTCCAGAGCGCCGGGTTAGACGTATCTGCAACGCCATGCACTCGTGTCGACAGGCTAAGCAGCGGGGGGCTTCCAACAGCTTTGCTGATTGCGGCAGCATTAAATCCCATCTTCGTGTCGACATCCGGCTTGCCGCCAAGATCTGCCCACGGTATTGCTATCTCAAATGTGTAGCCAGGGTAGTCTCCTGCACCTGCGCGCGGCGCGCCGATCGGGTTCACCTGCACTTTTGGTACCGAGGCAAGCAGCGCAAGGCGCTTACTCTGCTGGACGGCAGGGTCTTTCTCGTTCTTATCAATATCCTCAAGTCGACTGCTCAGGTCTTTAAATCCGTTGAACATTGGCTGTGCGTTCTCGCCCAGATAGACCTGCATTCCACCGGCTTCACTTACAGCGATGGTTACCGTTTTCGCCGTTCGGAGAATCGTCTTGTGATCATTATCGGTCTGGAGAGAAATAAGAACTGCATCATCGGAGAGAGGATCTGAGAATGGGTCGCGATTCACACCCTGGAGAGCGGGTTTCGTTACCTGTACGGCTACATACAAAAACTCATCGTCCCACGATGTGTATCCGATTATCTTGTTTGGCACATTGCTCGGCGAAACTTGCGCGGATACGTCTGGGCTCGCTTTTGGCGGAGCGGTCTGCGCTTGGGCCGCAGCGCAGCGTCCAATCAAAACCGGTGATGTAAGCAGCAGCGCCGCTGCAGTAATTCTCAGGGCCATATTGGCCATCAGCCACTCCTTCGTTCAGTCAACAATCGGCGGAACCACCTCAACGGGTAACGCTCTCCAACAAACGCAGGTTCAACCCACAGGTGAGAGGATAATTGCGGAGACACGCTGCCGCCCTGAGTGCAGAGCTCCGCAGCGCACATCACTCGATCTTACCCGCACTTCCATCAGGTGTCAAGCACAAGCGAAGTCGCCTGATGTTCTATGATAGACAACATTTTCAGTCTAAATGTAACAGACGAACAACGCAATGAGGTGAGCATAGGCGGCATCCTGTTCTCGCTCACAATCGCAACTTTCAGCACACTCAAGAATTAATGAGGTTTAGCGATGCTCGAACATGGTTGTCGTAAAATGGTGCGATCGAGAATCGCGACTCCCAGAGAGACATATAGAGTTCGGTCTTTGCGTTATCTTACGCGCATTCGTCGATGAACCTCTGCAGAGACGCCCAGGTTTCAGTCGGAGGCAGATCCGGGATAAGCGGAAGCTCCGGGCAGATCTTTTGGAATAGCTTGTGTCCGCCTGTAGGCGAAATTGCTACCTTTGCGCCGAGGCTCAACGCCTCAAGCAGAAGGATAATTTTCTGTTCGGGCGCCACTCCCCACTGCTCACGAAATGTTGCCGGATCTATACCAACATCCGACCGGATGACGCCTGTCTCTGCAAATATGTTCCGCCCTGCGCCTCGCGCAACAATATCTGCCCAGCCATCGTACTCGTCGATGGCCTCGGGCGTCGGCAACAGAACGGCCTTAACCGAGGACATTACCTCCGTGTGTCGTTTAATCAGATTTTAAACCGATTTCGCCTGTAAAAGCCTGTCGTCCGTCATGTTAGGCATCAGGTTTGCGGCTGTTTCGATGGCCACCCACGTAGGCGAATGTGAGATGATAACGAGCTTCTCTGCGGCCTGCTTCGGGCAGAAGTTCTGAAGGTAGACAGGGAAGAAGCTCTCATGCGCAAACAACAGATCGCATTCAAAGAGCCTTTCTGCATAGCTCTTGTCCATCCAGTCAAACGTTGAGCGCACCCACCCCAACTGATGATCGAAACGCTCGGCGAAACCTGCAGGCAGATCCGTAGATGAGAACAATGCACTGTCGAAAGCTGCAGGCGCCGGGGCAAACCGCAAATTGAGCTCGTGCTTGATACGGCGAACTACTCTCTTTGGCAAGGAGGGAATTGGTGTGGGAGGCGCTGTTACCGACTGCGCAACACGAATATCGACACGTTGAGTTGGGCCGTATTTCTCTGCTCCGGATTTCAAGTTGTACAGGTAACCGGGACCACCGTCGCCCCTTTTGACATTGTAGAACGGATGGCTTACCAACTGCACGCTTATAACTCCTTAGACCCGTGCAGTGTAGCGGACTGAAAGCGCACAAATCGTGCCATTTCGCACCGAAATAATCTGGCGCATTCGATTCTTTGGTTGATAGCACTCGATGCTACCTGCAAACAGGTGCAGTGTCAATGCACGATTGTTCGGGAAAGTGTGGTCACAGACGAGAAACCGAAGGTGCTATACTTGTTAGGTCTTTCCGGCGCCGCTGTCCCAGGCTTGCACCAACTGAATTTAGCGCTACGACGCACGAATCGCGATCGAAACGTGTTTGCACGCTGTTCTGTAGCCTCGAGGTTATCCCTTATGACGCTTGAATCGGACTCACCGGAGACAGTAGCCAATATATCGCTGAAACCTGCCACAAGCAAAGGCTCTAAGCGAGTACTGCAGCTGGATACCCTGCGCGGCGTTGCCATATTACTTGTGCTGGGTCACCACTACGACACCATAATCAAACCCGATGTATCGGGATACTGCGCTCCCCTCGCCCACTTCTTCGTGATGGCAGGCTGGACGGGTGTGGACCTATTCTTCGTGCTCAGCGGTTACCTCATTGGCGGTCTCCTGTTCCGCGAGATCAAAAGATCAGGCGAACTCCATGCCGGCAGATTCATAGTACGTCGCGGGTTCAAGATCTGGCCGCTGTACTATCTATATCTTGCCTACTGTATCTTCTATCCCGTTGTTCACTCGCACACGCGTCTGTCTGTGATGATTCGACAGACCCTCCCGAACCTGCTGCATATTCAGAACTACGTCTACATGAAGCACGAGCATACATGGAGCCTCTCGGTTGAAGAGCACTTCTACCTGATGCTGCCCCTGCTCCTCTTCTATCTCGTAAAAAGCAAGCGGCTCAATCTCATTCCTTACATTTCCGCTTTTCTGGTTTGCTGCTGCACGGCGTTGCGAGCGCTTGCTCTGCACAACCACACGTTCACATCCGCTGATGACCTCGCCTGGCAATGGCATATTTTCACACCAACTCATCTGCGGATCGATGGGCTCTTCTTCGGTGTGATGCTCGCCTACTTCTACCATTTGAAACCGGAAGTATTTCGGAAGCTCAGCGACTCTGCCTCTACTCGATGGATTGCGACTTTAGCCGGCCTTGTGCTCATCTCACCCTCGATATTTATCCTGCGGACTGACCCGGATAAGATGTTCTGGATGATTGTGCCAGGATTTGCAATGATATATATAGGGTATGGGGCAATCTTGTTAAGTGCGATCTACAACCGAAAACCAGATGGGTCACCTGGCCTGCTATTTGCTTCACTGCCGAGCCGCGCGCTAGCCTACATCGGCTTTTACAGCTATGCGATCTACCTCTGGCATATCGACCTGGCCAGGGATCGCGTGTTGCACTGGGTCTATACCGGTAAGTTTAATCGCTTCGATCCTGGAACTCGCTGGCTGCTTGCGTTTATCTCGTTCTGTATTGTCGCCACGGTGGTTGGTATTGTGATGAACCGAATTGTCGAAGCTCCGGTGTTGGCGTTCCGAGATAAATTCTTCCCAGAGAAATTGGCGGTTAAAGGATGATGTGCGCCTGCGGGATGAGCGCCAACCGGCGCGGAGCGCAGTCAGCCTTGACAGTCCAGACAGACCGGTGATACAATATCGGGCGAGTTTGTTGGCCTGCCTTCGGGCAGCGAAAACAATTTGCCTCTGTGGCGCAATGGCAGCGCAACGGTTTTGTAAACCGTCGGTTATCGGTTCGAATCCGATCGGAGGCCTTTGTGAATTTCCAGAGGGCCGTATTCATTACAAGGTGAGTACGGCCCTCCTTTTTATTTTGACTTGCTTCGGTTTGCCGGGCTATACTCACAGAACCAGACCCAGAGGAGGCATTCGATCTTGTCCAATCGCCTAGAACGTCCCGAATTGCGTGTTATCAAAACGGCATGCCCGCACGATTGCCCGGATACCTGCTCTATGCTTGCACACGTGGACGAAACAGGACGCCTGATCTCGGTCTCCGGTAACCCCGATAACCCGTTCACCCGCGGAAACCTGTGTCGAAAGGTAGCCCACTACGAGGAGCGCGTCTACAGCAAAGATCGCCTTCTCTATCCCATGCGAAGAATCACGGGGAGCAAGAAGGGTGAGAACGCGTTCGAGCGGATCACCTGGGACACCGCCATTTCGGAGATCACATCACGCTGGAAGCAGATAATTACCGAATCGGGCCCTGAGGCCATTCAACCTTACTCCTATGCTGGCACCATGGGCATCGTAAACATGAGCGCTTGCGACGGAAGGCTCTGGAACCGGATGGGAGCATCACAGCTTCTACGATCCATCTGCTCCTCAGCAGCCGAAGCCGGCTACAGCTATGTTAACGGCTGGAGCGGCGGAATGGACCCCGAAGATTTCGCAAACTCCAAGTTCATCATTGCCTGGGGCACAAACATCAGCAGCACCAACGTGCACCTGATGCCTTTCATCCGGGAGGCGCAATCGCGCGGAGCAAAATTCGTAGTAATCGATCCCTACAAAACTCGCACCGCGAATGCTGCCGACTGGTTTGTGCAGCCCGCTCCCGGCACGGATGCGGCTCTCGCACTTGGCATGGTAAATCTTATTTTCCAGAACGGGCTCCACGACGAGGCGTTTTTGGAGAGCTACTCAATCGGCTGGAAGGCATTTCGAGACCGATGTGCAGAGTATCCCGTTGAGCGTACAGCTGAGATAACTGGACTATCTATTGACGAAATCGAACGGCTGGCCGTTGCCTACTCTACCGAAACACCCTCAGCGATCCGACTAGGCTATGGCCTATCGAGAACTGCGAACGGTGGAGGCATGATCCGCGCTATCGCCTGCTTGCCGGCAGTCATTGGCGCATGGGGAAAGCCCGGCAGTGGGCTTCTTCTCTCTGCCAGCGCTCACTTTCCGATCAATAAAACCAGGGTGAAGCGGCAGGATCTGCTCCACAGCCCGGACGAAGAAAGCCCTGTTAAGTGGGGCAGACGCACTCCCAGAGTTGTGAACATGAACGAGATTGGAAAGGCGCTCACAGAACTGCAGGATCCGCCAATCCGCGCCCTCTACGTATACAACTCAAACCCGGCTGCAATCGCACCTAACTCAAACCTGGTGATAGAAGGGCTCCGGCGCGAGGACCTATTCACAGTGGTACATGAACAGATGATGACCGATACAGCGCTGTATGCCGATATCATCCTTCCTGCAACCTCGCAGATGGAGTGCCTCGATCTAATGGCCTCATACGGCCATCTTTACGTTAACCTATGCACGCCTGCCATCGAGCCACTCGGCGAGTCACGTGCAAACATCGACGTGCTCAACTCCCTGGCAAAAGCGATGGGGTATGCGGAGCCCGTGTTTGACGAAACGGCGGAGGAGATCATACGTGGAGCTCTCGATAGCCAGTCCCCGCTGCTAGAAGGCATCACCTACGAATATCTGCAGGAGCATGGCTTTGCCAAGCTGCGTACACCTTCCGATCCCTATGTGCCCTACTCGAGCCCAGTTCAAACGTCTGCAGAGCATGCGGCCGGCGTCGCAGGTACGGGGCTTGGTTTCCGCACGGGCTCCGGCAAGATCGAGCTTTACTCCAAAAAAGCGGAGCGTGATGGCTACGACCCCCTTCCCACCTACGTGCCACCATCTGAGAGTGTCGAAGGCAACCCAGGGCTGGCATCGCAATATCCGATCAACCTGCTCTCACCGGCAGCACATCACTTCCTGAACTCCAGCTTTGCAAACGTAGAATCTCTTCAGAAGGGTGAGCGAGAGCCACGGATCTGGATTAGCACTGCGGACGCGCGTGAGCGCGGTGTTGCCGATGGGGACTGGCTGCGCGTTTTCAACGGCCGAGGCGAGGTGAAGTTGCGTGCCGTCGTTGGGGACAACGTTCGGCGTGGTGTTGCCTGGTCGCCGTCGCTCTGGTGGCACCGCGACAGCCCGGATGAACGAAACGTAAACGCCCTTACCTCTGATCGGCTTACAGATATGGGCGGCGGCTCAACCTTCCATACAAATCTGGTTCAGATCGAAAAGACCAGCCTATAATTTGTCTGCCATGACCGCTTCGATTGCATCGAGCGCTCGCTCCCATGTATAGGACAGCGCATGTCGTTCACCCGCCGAAGCAAGCCGAAGAAGCAGATCGGAATCTTGAAGCAGACGACTGATACTCGCGGCCATTGCAGCGTCATCTCCAACAGGCACGACGAGCGCAGTCTCTTCGTGAATGGCAAAGTCGCGAGATCCTCCATTGTCAGTCGTAACTAGCGCACAGCCGCAAGCCATCGCCTCGGTAGAGGTAAGTCCCCAGCCTTCGAGATGGCTTGGCTGCAGAAAGATTGCAGCAGAGTTATAGAGGGCGCAAAGCGCGATTCTATCGGGCAGTTGGACATAGTGGATCCATTCTGGAATGACATTTGCCCGAAATTCCGTTCCAAAGAGAACAGCCTGAAGACTTGGCATCGTCTGTCGAACCGCTTCCAGGGCGCGAATGCCATCCATAGAGCCCTTCAATGGGCTTGAGTGGTATAGCATTGCGATCCGGTGGTCGCGGTCTACCAGATTTCTGGTTGCCTCCATGCCGATCAAATCTAGCCCTGGCGGTATATGTGCAGTCTTGCCAGGAAGGTTCAGACTCTCCGCAATATGGAGGAGCGCTTTCGATATGACTACGCGATACATTGGCAATCGCCATGTGTAGTCCACATCGTCCACGCTGCCAGCCCAGGTCTCATAACTCTGAATCAGAAAGTATTTTCTCCCTTTCTGGATTGGCAGCTCAAAAACAGGAGGCGCCGTTCTGAAGAACGTGGCAAAGATCACGTCGGCGTCAGGGAGGAACTGGGGTCGCAAATCCGGTGGTAAAAGCTGCTTTACTCCACGTTCCACGCGCATCCAGGGTGCAGCCCCGCCGTAGCGCACATAGATGCTGAGAGGCCACAGTCGGGCCTTTATAAACTGTACAATTCCGCGCATCTGCACCCAGTTGCGTGGATGAACTACGGCGACGGTGTGTCCCCGGGCTGTAAGTCGATTGGCATATTCGTAAACGATTTTCACTCCGCCGTTTGGTAATGGGGTGACATCCGGCAGTACAAACGTAATCCTCATAACCTCTCCGACTGTGGCTGCTTTGTGCAATTAAAGACGCACTTTCGCTTTGCAATCCGTAGTTTAACAGCCAGCCAATGTCATAGTCAAGCGAGCAATTGATTCTACAGCCAATATAGCAACAAACCAAATGCCTCGACATCCACTGAAACGGCGAGCGCAGAGCAAGCGTAAATGAGATATTAATTGCCGAAGTGCACACGCTCGCAGACATCGTTCGCCAGCAATATTTAATGCCAACTGGCGCAAAAGAGATCATGAACATCAATAGGACAGAGTTACAATCGGCCGACGATACCATGCGAGGATCCGTCGGATTGAGTTCACAAAGCGCTAACGAAATTCTTCCGATAGGCGACTTACCTTCTGGCACGAAGCAGGCGCTTAATGACGAAGAGGTGCGCCGCCTAATTGATGAACAGATCGAACTGCTAAAAACCGAAGCTCAGTTGCGAAAACAAAAGCGAATTGGCACCGCTACAATTCTTGTACTGGCCTTTGCTACACTCGCGTTTCTTTCTGCAAGTTCAGGTGGTCAATTCCATTTCGGTGGCAACTTCTTCATGTTCCTAGGGCCAGCCCTGCTCGGTGGCATGAAGTACCTGTCAGACAGCCAGAAGAAAGCAGTCACCACTATATTCGAACATGGTGACATTCGTGCCATTGGCCCCATGATCGACCTGATGTCCATGGAGTCCAAAACCGGTGAGGGCTTATACGTCGTTGCCTATCTCGTTCAAACACTGCCTAAGCTCAAGGCCTCCGACGCACACCTAATCAATCCAGCCCAGCTCGCCGCGCTTCATAAGTACCTAACGACAAAGACACCAAAGAGCAGCAGTGAGCTTGCCATGGCGATACTCAAGGCACTGCAGCAAGTTGGAAACGCGCAATCGGTCAAAACGGTTGAGGATCTTTCTGAGGGCGCCGGGCTCGCGTGGAACTACCCAGAGATCCGGAGAGCCGCGATCGAATGCCTTCCCTATCTTCGCGAGCGCGAGAGGCAGTTAATGGCCTCTCAGACGCTGCTTCGCGGCGCGACAATGCCAGAAGGAAGTTCGAAAGACCTGCTGCGCCCGGCAGCGTCTCACAGCGAAGACCCGCCCGAACTGTTGCTGAGAGCGTCGGGCACAAATCACGACTAATTTCACCAAAGCTGTTTCTTCATGAACCGGGTAATGAACTATGACGCTTGCGCCAATAGCGAGGATCAGGCAAAAACAGAACGGTGAACTTGAGTCTGTTGATGCTTTGATCACCAGGCTTGGTTCCGTGAAGCCCGCCGAGCGCAAAGATGCTGCAAGAAAACTGGCAACTCTCGGTGCAGCCGTTACCGAGCCGCTGATAGATCGGATGCGCCGTGAGTCGCGCAATTACCGCCGAAGACGATATGCAGCGGGTATACTGGCGATTGTCGATGTAGGCAGCTACTGCTACTTTGCGACCCACCTTGCGGATCCGTCAAAATGGCCGTTGATGGCGGTGGTAATCGCACTGTGCCTGCCGGTCGCGCTCCTCAACTCCTCGTCCAATCTACAGATCGAGGGATCGCATCTTCTCTCTCAGCTTTCGGACAAATTGGCCATTGGCCCACTCGCTGAAGCTCTCGAGACGCGTAATGCATGGGTCGCATCGCCAACCCGCGCGCTCGCAGCGGACGCTCTTTCCAGGTTGTTGCCTCAGCTCGAACGCGACGATTATGACCTGTTGAACTCTCTGCAGAGAAAACACCTCTACCGCGCACTCGACCATGCCGGCCTATACAATATCGAACTCACTGCAGGAATCGTGCATGCCCTTGGAAAGATTGGTGATACCGATGCGATCGCTCCGCTCAATGCTCTGCTGCGAAACCGGTATTTTATTGGCCGAAACAGTTCTATAGAGGGTCTGGCACTTTCAGCGATCAAGGAGATACATAACCGGATCTCCGCAGAACACGCATCCTCCACACTGGTACGTCCGTCTGCCGGTGTGGGACCAGACGATTACCTGCTAACTCCCGCAGCGGAAGCAGATGGCGTTAATGCAAAACACCTGTTGAGAGCCGTTGGAGATATATCAACTCACGAGTTCCGCGAGGAAGCTGCTGCCGGAGGCGCCAGAAGGCAGGCCGAAAGCTTCTCGAATGGTCGCGGCGATGTCTGCGAAAGTAGCTCGCGTTCCGAGGTTGACTGCGTTGTTCATTCCCGGACCGTACGCTAACAGGAAGGCATACTCCCTCGAGTGGTCTGTAGATGGCGTCACCGGGTCGTTGCCATGGTCGGCAGTAACGATAAATAGATCCCCTTCTCTCAGCAGAGCAAGCATCTCCTCTAGGGCTTTGTCCCACAGCTCCAGCGCTTTCGCAAACCCTTGCGGGTCATTTCTGTGGCCGTAAAGCATATCGAAGTCTTCCAGATTTGCGAAGATGAACAGCGGTTCTGCCGTCTGCGTCGCTATAGCCTGCTTTAGCGCAAGAGTATGCGCGGCATTGTTCGTCGTATGGTCGTGGCTCGTAATGCCGCTCCCAGCAAAAATCTCATAAATCTTGCCGATCGCGTGAACTTTTCCTTTCGATTCACTGACCTCATTTAAGACAGTGCGTGGAGGCGTAACCGGGTAATCTTTGCGCCGTTCGGTGCGCCGGAACGGGCCACCCACAGCTTCTCCCCCACATCCAGCCAGAATACGTGCTATTGAAGGATCATCCCCATCGCCTTCAAAGGGGCGGCAGATAACCCGGCCGATGCTGTACTCACCCACCAACAGCTCTCGTGCGATAGCGCAGATCTCATACTGACGCTCTATAGGAAAAATAGACTCGTGCATCGCTATCTGAAATACGCTGTCTGCAGAGGTGTAGACAATCGGCTTTCTGCTGAGCACGTGCTCTCGACCAAGATCGCCGATAATCACTGTGCCTGAGGCTGCGTAGTTTCCAATGAACTCTATGCCAGCGGAAAGTTCAATCTTCTTCAGAAGGTCCTCGGGGAAGCCATGCGGGAAGACCGGAAACGGCCGTTCTAACACAACGCCTGCGATCTCCCAGTGCCCAGTGATGGTGTCCTTGCCGGGCGAGGCTTCGTTCATTCGCCCGTAACAGCCATTAGAATTTGCACTGGGTTCGACGCCTTCAACGTGAGTTATATTTCCCAGTCCAAGAGACGCCATATTGGGCATATTAAGCCCGCCAACCGCCTCGGCGGTATGGGCTAGTGTGTTACTCCCTTCATCGCCGTAGGCTGCGGCATCCGGCAGTTCGCCTGCGCCAACTCCGTCGAGAACCGTTACAATAACGCGTTTGATCTTCATTTTGCTGCTCATGTAGTAATGGATAGCCATCCCCAGAAATTTACGCTCTAGCAGTTCGATTGACCGGTTAGATTGTCCTGTATCAAATTGCGAGCTTACAGAAATCCGCGCGGGCAAATAAATAATGAAGCATAATTAATATAGTGCATCCGATTCTCATTTAGCCAGACAGGTTTGGAGTTCCGTTTATAGATGAGTAATAGTATCAGCAGGCGCCAATTCATCAAGTCTGCGGCCAATCTAAGCATAGGCAGCGCGCTTTTTAACGTTGTGCCAGCTTCCGCGCTGGGCAGAGGTTCGCGCCCTGCGCCCAGCAATCGAATTGTTATTGGCTGCATCGGAGTTGGCGGTCAGGGGCTGAGCAATATGCATGCCTTCCTTGGCCAGCCGGATACACAGATCGTCGCCGTTTGTGATGTCGATAGCGCCCACCTTAGCGCAGCACGATTAGAAGTTGAGCGCCACTATACCAGTACATGTGCTGCCTTTACAGACTTCCGGGAGCTCTGTTCACGAACCGATATCGACGCAATTTCGATGGCAACTCCCGATCACTGGCATGCCGTCACTGCCGTTACTGCGCTTAATGCGGGTAAGGATATGTACGGAGAAAAACCGTTATCTCACTGCCTGGCAGAGGGCAGAGCGATAGCAGATGCACAGAAGCGAAACGCTCGAGTGTGGCAGACGGGAAGCTGGCAGCGATCTCAGGCGCACTTTCGGCATGCGGCCGAGTTGGTGCGAAATGGAAGGCTGGGCAAGGTGAAGCGCATTGAAGTGGGCTTGCCCACGGGATCTGCCTGCCCAAAGGTTGAGTTCAAAGACCCGCCCGCAGAACTGAACTACGAAATGTGGCTGGGACCGTCGAGATATTCGCCCTTCTGCGAGCAGCGGACCCATTACAACTGGCGATGGCAGTTGGATTACGGCGGCGGACAGTTAATGGACTGGATTGGCCATCATGCGGACATCGCGAACTGGGGCATGGGCTGGGATCGTACCGGGCCAGAAACGATCGAAGGCTCAGGAGTGTATCCGATCGAAGGTATCTGGAACGCTGCGACCTCCTACTCCTTCACCTGCACCTACAAGGAAGGCATCGAAATGTTGGTGGCAGATACCGGCAACCACAATGTAAAGCCAGGCACAAAGTGGATTGGCGAGAACGGAAGCTGGATCTGGGTGGACCGACCCGGCGTGGAGGCAAGCAACAAATCTCTTCTCGAGGAGGAGATTGGCCCGGATGAGATCCAGCTATTCCGCAGCCCGGGGCATCAACGAGAGTTTCTCGATTGCGTAAAGACGAGGCACTTAACAACCTGCCCGGCGGAAACGTCGCATCGTGCCGCATCGATTGGCCATCTCGGCCAGATCGCGATGCTAACGGGCCGCAAAATCCGCTGGAACCCGGAAAAGGAAGAGATCGCGGACGATCCGGAAGCATCACGTATGCTTTCGACCCCGATGCGTTCACCGTGGCACATCTAACCCTTCTTGGAGGCTTTCATCGTTTTGAAGTTTAGACTCGTCCGCGCCGTTGTGCACCTCCTGGCTGCATTTGTATTCTGCTGCGTTCCCTCAGCCCTCCTCGCACAGGAGGAGCTATATGAGAAATTCAAGTCGTCCGATTTTCAAAACCGCGCTGCCGTTGAGGCGGTCGCACGGCTGGTGCGCGAAGCAAAGAACCAGGCGGAAGCCCTCGTCCCCATTGAGGAGGGACTTGCTGAAGTTCTGGACGAGCCTGCATCAACGCGGTTTGCGAAACAGGAGGCGTGCAGACTGCTATCTCTGATCGCGACAGACAAATCGGTGCCCTCTGTTTCTAGACTGCTTGCGGAGCCTGAAACGGCAGACATGGCCCGATATGTGCTGGAGCGCGACACCGATCCTGCAGCATCAATGGCGCTAAGAATTGCGTTGAAGACGGCAACGGGCAAAGTACGCATCGGCATCATCAACTCCCTCGGCGACAAATCAGATCCGCTCGCGGTCGGCGTTATCAAGAAGTATATCGAGTCGACGGATGCACAAACGGCGGATTGTGCAATTGTAGCGCTAGGCAAAATCGGCACACCTCCAGCTATTGAACTGCTGCTCAAGCAGCCCTCTCGCAATCTGGCTGTGGGACACGCGCTCTTGCGCGCAGCAGCGCGTCTTTCAGGCTCTGGAGATGTGCGCGGCGCGCTCGACATCTTTACCAGATTGGCACAGCCGGGGCATCCTGTGGTGATACGAGCGGAAGCGATCCGTGGCCTTGCAGTGCGCAACTCCACAAGAGCTGCAGCAGCGGCGGTCGCGGCGCTGCGAGATGACAGCAAGTATCTGCAGGAGTCGGCAGCCCGCACGATTGGCACCATAGGCACAGACGCCGCAGTAAAACCAGCTCTGGCGGAGTGGCCTGATCTTGCACGAGAGACGAAGATCGTTCTGCTGACTGCTTTTGCCGATCGCCGAGACGTCACTGCCATTCCGCTTGCCTACACTGCTATGGAAAGCCATGATGCGGGGCTTCGGGCAGCCGGCATTCGGGCAGCAGCCATTATTGGCGGGCCAGACCCCGGAGAAACCGTTAACAGGCTGGTTAAACTGCTAATGCACGGCGAGACTTCCGATCGGCAGACTGCACGAGAATCGCTTGCGACGATACCTGGTAAAGAGGCTGATCAAGCCCTGCTAAAGCTAGCCGGCTCAGGGCGAAACGAAGTCCGCGCCGCAATCATGCCTGTGTTGGCAGAGCGGCCGACGCCGAACGCCCTCGCAGCAATGCTAAAAGCTGCAAAGTCGGATAATACTGCGCTGGCAACAGAGGCGCTAAAGGCCATCGCTAAGTCTGGCCGAACGTCGCAGTTTGCAGAAGTCCTTGCCATTCTTGTGCACGCCATGTCGGACGACATTCGCGACGAAGCTCGAGACACCATCGGTGTGATGATTCCCAGGCTGCCGGACCATGGTGCGGCTGCAATCTACGCAGAGTTCCCGACCGCCTCTAACGCGACAAAAGCAGCATTCTGCACTCTGCTTCCGGATATCGCTGATGATCGAGCCCTTAAGGAGCTCTCTTTTATGGCGGTTAGCACCGGTTCGGAGCTTCGACAACCCGCCTGCTCGGCACTGGCCGAAGACTGGTCGGATAGCCGTGCACTTCCCATTCTTCTCGAAATCGCGAGGACCGACACCGATCGATCGATCCGGGTGCAGACACTTAGAGGTTATCTGCGCCTGCTCGGCCAGGACGAGACGATTAAGCCTGAAGCAAAGGCCGAGGCAATCAAGATCGCACTAAACTTCGCGGTTCGACCCGAAGAGAAGCGTCAGGCGATCTCGATATTAAAAGAGAGCAGATGTCCTGCCTCTGTAGAGCTATGCGCCAGCTTACTGGACGACAAAGCCCTCTTCCCCGATGCAGCCGCCGCTCTTATCATACTCGGCGCCAAACAGAAGAAAAAAGACACCGAGCAACCCGCACTCACCGGCCCCACCATGCAAGCCGCCTTAGACAAAATCATCGCACAAACAACCGACAAAGCGCAGCGTAAAGCCGCACAGGATATCCGTGGGATATAGGGGTCCGAGGGAGATTTGTCGTACAACCATACGCTAATCGGAACCGAGATTTGTTAAAAACGGAAAGCGCACATTTTGTCTCTCGCCGCGCAAGGCGCGCAGCGTCTCTTGCTCTCAGAGTCGTCCGACAACGCGAGCGGCCTCGGCGCAAACTCCACCACGGGTATTGAAAGGTATTCCGACTCAATCAATATGCGCAGCATCTATCGTCACCTCGATGATCTCTACAGACTCAACTCACCGTACGCTGTTCCCTCTTACCTCATACCTGGCCACTGAGCCCTCCTCAATCTTGCCTGTTCCCTAACAACTCGCATCTACCCCGAATAGCTCCTGGTGTATTCCACTTCGTTTAGCGTCGGTTTGGCGTTGTCGGCGTCAAAAGAAATGCGCACGGTTTGCCAAACAGGTCGCCATCCCCAACTATCTGGCCATGGTCATTTATGGCGGATGCTTCCCTGAGCTTCCATCCTGAGCCTGGTGGAATGAGTGAATTAAGGTCCAGCATCTTGCCGTTTATCCACAGAACAGCAGTGTACTTGCCTTGTGTTAACAGGTAACCCACTACCTGAGAGCTGTTGTTGATTGCCAGAGCCGAAGCTTGTGTGCCATTCGGCGAGTCCAGGCAGGTTGTCTCGCCGTTGTGATATATAAAAGCAATCGTGTTAAGATTAGTGTCCTGAAATGACCCCACAACCTCAGATTTGTCGTTAATGCCGAAGGCATCGCAGTTATCGTGGCCCAACGGATTAATCAATACGCACTTGCCACCACTAGACAAGAAAAACGGTTGAGGCCCAGAATCAGGCATAAGATAACCGACGATTTGCCCTTTGCTGTTCGTTCCCATCGCCATGCTGTGACCAGGTTTAATGGATGCACCGCCGTCGGTTAACTTCCCGCTCTTATCCCAACCTGCAAAGTGTATGTGATCGCCGGCAAACACGGAACCCACGACCTGTCCATCGTTATTGATGCTCCGCGCCTCATTCAAATAAAATGTACCACGCCTCTCCACACCGAGGGTTGGCAAAAATATAGTTTTACCATCTCGCCATAGAAACGGACGTTGTTCCCGAGTTGGTAACGTGGCCTTGCCGACCACCTGCCCGTTGTCGTTAAGTCCAGTAGCTTGCATATATTTCACGCCGGGCGAGTTAATCAGCGTAAATACCCCATGTTGCCAGACGTAGCTCTGCAATCGGCTATTTGGTCTCGTGCTGGAAGCGGTAATCAATACGTCGCCGTTGTTGTTAATGCCACTGGAATATGAGGAGGACAGGCCATCGGGAGGTCGAAGTACCGTTACTGTGTAGTTGAGGCTCGGCGTCCGGTTGACAAGTGAACGTGCAGTTTCAATCGCACGGTGACCTAACGGCCACAGCAAACCCATCGCAACAGTTGCTGCTAAGATCTTCAGCAGCACAATGCGAATACGGTGATTTGATTTCTGCGCGTTGATCCAGCCCATTGTTCCTCCGTTGATTGTCCAAAAACAGGACCGGTGCCTATCCAGTATACGCCGTAGATGCAATGCGCATAAAACTCTTCTATCCACGAATACGATCGACTTCAACACCACGATTGGAATAATATTCGCCGTTCGCCGCTCGAAAGTATCGTCATCTGCGCCGCGTTCACTTAGGCTCACGTGCCACACTTTTTTGGCAGCGCTAAAATTGCAAACGGCGGAATGCGATTGGCAACGGTGACGCACCCATAATTGTTGGCTGCTATTAGCTCCTTCTCAAGGGCATAATACGGGCTCCGTACTAAGCGGCCAGGTTCAAGTTGAATGTCAATAATAGCACAGCAACTTCGCATAACGCTCAGCATCCACTTGGCGTTTTTACGGCCAAGCACGGGGTCGAGGTCCTCGGACTCGGGTATAGCCTTGCCGTCCCAACTACCACACCCATAGTGTGTGGCTGACTGCGCTACGTCGTCGATGCTTTCGCCAATTACAACACAACATTTCCAGTTGCACCCTCGATTGTTACAGTTCGGCATGGGACCAGGGAGATTTGGTGGAGTATAAACATTGTTGCAAATCGACCACTCATTGACAAACTTTCCGCAACAATGACAGCATCAATCAATCGTGGCAACTTGCACGCACAAAACCAACCGCACACCAAACCATTCATTCGCCTTACGTTGCCGATTATCTGGTTGGTCGTCGGTTGTAGTACCTACGCTGGGATTATATATCGCCCCCCACTTTTGTCAAGCCCAAAAGCCGCAATATTGCGTCATCCTTTACGCAACACCAAAACGTTGGCGAATAATTTGGCTTGGTGCGCGCCAGACCGTTTATTCTGCGGCAAGACAGCAAGATTGCTCGAAGTCGGAGATTTGTGCGCATGAGGACCGGCGGCAGGCGACCCGTTACCGCATTACCCAGTTACCATTCGCACCTTCTCTTCCACACTCACATCTGTTTCAATGCGAATAACCGGGCAAGGCAGCGTCGCAAGCCAATCCTCATGAAGCTTCAGGCAACGAGATGGAGGATTTCCAGCGTCGTAAGTTGCTGCCCACTCAAGAAAGCTCTCATGCTGCGCATTGAGGCGGCCGCCTGGCTCGATATCCGCTCCGTATCGGTCCCGTTCGCGCTGCCGTATACGCACAATTCGAATCTCTGTTGGAAGCCAGAGAAACACGACAAGATCAAAGAATGGTATTGCAAAATCGCTCCAGCCGCACATGGAACCGGATACAACCCAATTCTGGGTGCGTTTCATGGCGGCGAGTAGCAGGCGCTGCCGCTCCTCGATAGGGCGCTTCTCGGTGAAGGGAGGATCAGTTGGCAGCCAGAAGTAGTCGTCGGTATCGAGGTGAGCGATGCCAAGCTGAGCGCCGAGGGCCGCTCCAAGCGTGGTTG
>CAIXIX010000394.1 GCA_903919615.1 uncultured Chthonomonas sp. | reverse complement strand
TGATGGCCACGCACTCTTGCCAAAACTTATCCTGGGGGTAAAGTTCACTAACGGGTTGGAGGTCATCGCCAAGGCGAGCGACCTTCAGGACGAAACCGCCGCCTAAAAGATCAGGCCGTCACCAACTTTAGGCGATAGCTCTTTGGACTGCGCATATGACTCAGAGTTGGTTTATCCGGGATTTATTCAGACCGCTCGGTGTGCTTCTGACGGTGTTGGGGATAGCCTCACTACTGGCAGTCGTTCTTCCTTGGGCGGCGCAACGCCAGCCTCCTTCATCCTGATCTGGGTGTGAAAGATGTTGAGGCTAATGAGAGCCCCGACGGGAAAACATCCCAATCAGCACTGGTAAAATTACCAGGATAAGAATTGGCGCCAACAACATTCCGCCAACTACGACTACAGCGAGCGGTTTCTGAACTTGCGATCCAATGCCAGATGACATTGCAGCGGGCAAAAGCCCTACGCCTGCGATAACGCAAGTCATGATCACCGGACGCATCTGCAATTCACCGGTACGCAGAATTGCATTTGCACGATCAAGCCCAGATTCAATCAAATTGTTGTACTGGGACAGAACAATAATGCCATCCATGACGGCAATGCCAAAAAGGGCAATGAAACCAATCGCTGCAGAAACGCTAAATGGAATTCCAGTAACGAAGAGCGCGATCACTCCCCCGATGATGGCCATGGGGATGACACTCATAGCGAGAAGTGTATCCGTTATCGAGCCAAAATTTATCCACAGCAACATTGCGATTAGTAAGAGGCTCAGCGGAACAACGACCTGCAATCGTCGGATGGCGTCCTGTAGATTGCCGAACTCGCCCACCCATTCGAGCCGCAAGCCTGGCGGCAACGGAACCTCAGCGGCAATTTTTGCTTGCGCTTCCTGGATCGCCCCACCGAGATCTCGATCCCGCACGCTGAATTTGATAGGCAGATAGCGCTGTTGTTGTTCACGATAGATATAAGACGCTCCGGATATAAGATTAACCGAGGCCACGTCAGTCAAAGCGATTTGCACTAAGCCCGTTGGGCTCTGCACTGCGATTCTAAGATTTCGGATATCTTCCAGTTCTTGCCTGAACTGCGGTGCGAGCCGCACAATGATCGGAAAATGTCGGTCGCTCCCTGGCTCGTATAGGTCACCGGCCGCTTGACCTCCGATTGCAACTCTAATGGTCGAGTTGATATCGCCAGGACTAAGCCCGTAACGAGAAGCGCGCTTACGATCAATATCGATTTGCACGGTTGGTTGGCCGAGCGAAGTGAATATCGCAAGATCTGTGATGCCGCGTACGGATGCCAGCACAGTTTTTATTTTCGCGGCCGTATCGGAAATTAATTGAAGATCATCTCCGAATAGCTTGATCGAGTTTTCGCCCTTTACGCCTGAAACGGCTTCAGCCACGTTATCTTGCAGATATTGGGAAAAGTTGAATTCCACACCAGGGAATTCGGCCTGTAACTTGGCGAGAACCTCGTTGGTAAGACCATCCTTGTCGAGGTTGGAGCGCCATTCGCTTGTGCGCTTGAGGGGAACAAAAAGCTCCGCGTTAAAGAAGCCAGCAGCATCGGTACCGTCGTCGGGCCGCCCTTGCTGAGAAACGACGGATTCTACCTCTGGAAAACCGGCGACAATTTTACGCATCCGGTTCACGTAGGCGTTGCCCTCATCAAGCGAGATAGTGGACGGCAAGGTCGCCCTAATCCAGAGATTGCCTTCCTCAAGCTTTGGCAAAAATTCCAGCCCCAAAGAGCGAACGGCCACTCCTGCCACTACGAGCAGAACGAGTGCGCTACCTATAGCGATTGATTTGTGACGAACGGAAAGGCTCAGTAACGGCGTATAAGCGCGATGCAATATACGCACCACGAAAGTTTCCGTTTCCTGCACATGCTCGGGTAATATCAAAGCACTCAATGCGGGCGTCACGGTGAACGTCGCGATAAGTCCACCAGCGAGCGCATAAGCGTAGGTCTGCGCCATCGGGCCAAAAATATGACCTTCGACGCCGCTTAGCGTGAACAACGGAATGAAGCCTGCGATGATGATACCGGCGGCAAAGAATATCGAACGATTGACATCGGCGGCAGCATGGAAAATCGCGAGACGCTTACCGTGGAGTCCGGCCGGAGGCAGCGTCCGGACCGCTTCCGCCGTTGCATCCTTGTTCCCATGCCCGCTCAGCCAGCGGAATATACTTTCAACCATGATGACAGTTGCATCGACAATCAGGCCAAAATCGATTGCCCCAACCGACAACAGATTTGCCGACTCCCCGCGTACCACCAAAATGCCGACTGCAAAGAACAGCGCAAAAGGGATTGTCATCCCCACAATGATCGCGCTGCGCAGATTACCTAGGAACGCCCACTGGATGAGAAAGATCAGCGAAATGCCAATAATCATGTTGTGCAACACAGTATTCGTCGTAACGTCGATCAGGTCTTTGCGGTCATAGATGCGCTCAAGCTTGACACCGGGAGGCAGAATTTTCCCATGGTTGATCCGTTTAACCTCGTCCTGCACGCGCAAAATCGTGGGCATACTTTTTTCGCCGCGTCGCATCAATACAATGCCTTGCACGATGTCGTCATCGTTGTCTTTACCGGCAATTCCTAATCGTGGCTGATAGGATTCAATCACCGTCGCCACGTCGCTTACCAACGTGGGTACGCCCGCAGTCTGGCTCAACATCGTGTTACGAATTTCGTCGAGCGACCGGATAAGCCCTACGCCACGAACAACGGCAACCTGCGGACCGATGTTTATGGTGCTCCCGCCAACATTGATGTTGCTGTTATTCAGCGTCTGCAGCATCTGCGGCAAGGTTATGCCGTTTGCGATCAGCCTGTTCACATCGACCTGCAGCTCGAAGATCTTTGTTTTGCCTCCCCAACCAGTAACATCGACAACGCCGGGTACCGCGCGGAACCGGCGTTGCAGGACCCAATCTTGCAGCGTTTTAAGCTCAAGGACGCTAATGCCCGGCGGCCCGACGAGCTTGTAACGGTAGACTTCTCCAATAGGACTCACGGGAGAAATCTGGGGCTGTGCACCGTTCAAGAGTGGCGGTAGCTGAGAGAGCCGGTTCAGCACCTGCTGCAGCGCCTCTTCATAAGTGTAATCAAACGTAAACTGCAGCTTTACGTCTGAAAGGCCGTATAGCGAAATCGTGCGGACCGAGTTGAGATTGCGTAATGCAGAAGTTTGGGTCTCAATCGGAATCGTAATGTAGCGCTCAATCTCTTCCGCAGAGAGACCTGGGCTTTGAGTAATGACGTCCACCATAGGCGGTGTAGGGTCTGGATAGGCTTCGATGTTGAGTTGTCGGAAGGCAAGCAGACCTCCAAAGAGGGTCATAATGAACAGGGCTAGAACTAGCACCCGTTGTTTAATCGAAAAAGCAATAAACGCATTCAAAACGAAGTACCCCGTGCCCAGCCAAATTTAGATCTGATGTACTCTTAGCAAGGTTTGTAGGTCGAAAACTGTCGTCGCGATGTAAATTGAATATAAAATGCAATAGCGAAGCAATCACTATTAGAATGGACGGTTGGGCAGCAGGCAATGTCTAGTAAAATGACCACGATGCAACGTTGGCTTTTGAGTTTGGCGACAGCTTGTTTGGCGTCTGCAATCTCATATCAGTGGTTTGATAAGCCTATTGCGCTACTGGTCCATGCGCAGCTTCCCAACCATGATATATTTTCTGCGCTAACCCACATTCCCGATCTGTTTATTCCATTGACAGCCGTCGCATTCATCGGCCTTGGCCTCTGGAGCTTGTCCGGACGACTTTTATTGAAAATTCAAATTGCGGCTCTCCTTTGCAGCATTAGCCTTATCATGGCCGAGGTGACAAAAAATCAACTCAAATTCGTCTTCGGACGAACATGGCCGGACACATGGTTTCAGAATAA
Organism: uncultured Chthonomonas sp.; assembly: GCA_903919615.1. Lineage (GTDB taxonomy): Bacteria > Armatimonadota > Chthonomonadetes > Chthonomonadales > Chthonomonadaceae > CAIXIX01. The sequence goes on along the minus strand of CAIXIX010000394.1, from coordinate 179 downwards.
TCCTTCGTTCATTCGCGATGGCGCTTATGGGTTCAATCTGTTTCATGGCGGGGTTGAATATGCATCGTTTCCGTCCGGACAGTAAGCATCCGCTGAGTACCGCAGGGGCGCGGGTTTTGCGTGCGGCATATGGCTCAAGCGGCTGCTTGCAGGCTCGCCATCTTCCAGTGCCATGGCAG
>CAIXIX010000393.1 GCA_903919615.1 uncultured Chthonomonas sp. | reverse complement strand
TGTAGGGATTTACCACCTCTCACAGTGTGCAAAATGTAGCCTCCACGCTCACAATTTGACATCTTTGCTGTCGCCGTGATACACTGCAATTGCATCCCGAGCGTTCAGAAATGGACCGGCAACCGAGTAGAGAACTACGGTACCTTGGGCTTCGGCCCGATGCCCTGTGTGCCACAATGAGGTGATAGAAAATGCCGTACGCAGAATAGTGTCGAACGTCAGGGCGGAGAAGGCTCATTTCCATGAACACACTCGTTTTCGATCACGTGCACAACAATGGCCAAGCCAACTCCCAGCCGTCGGAGGCACCCGCGCCTCAAAGCAAGAAGCTCCCTGATCCACAGGTGATCGAGAAAGCGACCCGAAGACGCTTCTCCGCTGCCGACAAACTCCGCATCCTTAAAGAAGCGGACGCCTGCCACAAACCTGGAGAACTCGGTGCACTTCTGCGGCGTGAGGGGCTCTACTCCTCCAACTTGACCAGCTTCCGCAAGCAGCGCGACCAGGGCAAGCTTCGGCAGAGCCACAGCGACAAGAAAGTTACCCAACGCAAGGTCAACGAGGCGACACGACAGCGCGACAACCGACAAGTCGCCAAGATGCAAAAGCAGATCCAGCAACTGACCGGATTGCTCGAACTCCAAAAAAAACTCTCGGACCTGTTGGGCATCCACCTGGAGGACTTGACGACCAACGGATCCGATTAGAACTGGCTTTCGAGGCCGCTCCTCGCTTGGGAACGGTTCCCGTCTGTCAGGCGCTGGGGATCCCACCCGCTTCGTTCTACCGGTATCGGCGCGGCCGACAAACACCGCCGCAATCCCGCCCTGAGAACGAAGTCGCGAAGGTGGCCCTGCCCCGAGGTCGGGCCTTGAGCCAAACGGAACGTGCCCAAGTGCTCTCCGAGTTGATGTCGGAGCGCTTCATGGACCTAGCACCCCGCCAAGTGTATGCAACTCTTCTCGAAGAGGGCCGGTATTTGTGTTCGATACGCACCATGTACCGGCTTTTAGCCAGCGAACAAGCCGTGTCCGAGCGACGCACGATCCGTCGGGCAGGAAAGTACCACAAGCCCGAACTATTGGCGGTACGCATTAAGGAGGTCTGGACCTGGGATATTACTTTCCTAAAAGGTCCTTTCCGGGGAGTTCATTACGCCCTCTATGTTGTGCTCGACATCTTCAGTCGCTATGTGGTGGGCTGGATGCTGGCGGATCGAGAGTGCCAGCACCTGGCCGAGCAGTTGCTGCTGCAGACCTGCCTCAACCAGGAGATTGAGCCTGGACAACTCTGTGTGCATGCCGACCGAGGCGCGGCGATGAAAAGCAAGACGGTGGAGACGCTGCTGATCAAGCTGGGGGTGGCCAAGTCCCATAGCCGTCCCCATGTCAGCGACGACAACCCATTTTCGGAGTCCGCGTTCAAAACGCTGAAGTACTGTCCGCAGTTTCCAGAGCGTTTTGGGTCCCAAGAAGAGGCAGAAACGTTCTGCCAGGAGTACTTTACCTGGTACAACCAGAGGCATCACCATACGGGGCTGTGTATGCTGACGCCTGCTCAAGTGCATTATGACGATCCGGTTGCCTTGTTGGCGGCTCGTCACCGAACGTTGCTGGCTGCTTATGATCAGTGTCCTGCCCGTTTTGGTTATCGCCGACCGCGCTTGGAGGTGTTACCTGCGGCGGTGTACATCAACCCACCGGCTCCGCCGTTGCCTGAAGTGGCGGCGTGAGCGTTACGTAACGTGCGATGTGAAAGTTGGCTACTGGAAGGTGGCTTCTACACTAAATCGCCATCACTATTTTCTATCAGCCTCTTGACACATTCCGATGTGCGCAATCAAAGCGAAAATGTCTCTTACAGGAATTAGAGCTTTCGTTTTATCGCGCCCCCGGATGCAATCTGCGTCTGGGGGCGCTTTGCTTGTTGCTGAGAGTCAGGATGCATCCTGGAGAATCCGGGCGTGCCGGTGGTTTTCACGTGTCCATCGCGCAGCGGTGGGCTGAATCTTACAGATCACCGATGAACGGTTCTTCTAAACCAAAGGAGCTTATTGTGGAGCGACTACATGGGCCAGACATCTGCAAATGTGAACTTGGTGACCTGCACCAGACAGATCTAAAGACCTACATTGAAACGGCTTGAGAGCCGTTTACGACCTACATCATCGGATACCATTCGCGACGAGAGGAAGACCCCAAGTACCTTGACATTGACACAGCGTGGTTTCACAACAGCCGGAAGATCGTAGTATCTTGCCCTGAAGACGATTCGGAACTGCACAACACGGATGGCCACACAGTGGTGCTGCCGGACGGTCTCACGCTCCTGGAACCGGTTAGCCCAAAGCGCCGAAAGAACTCGAAGAGGCTGCCGACAGACGAGGAGATTGTCAACTTCACCCTGGAGCAGTTCTGCGACGGTCTCGGTGAGCTTGGCTGGGGCAGCTTCGAGGATGGTCCAGCAGCGTGTCCATTCTGCGGAGATATCGTATGGGACGATGAACCCGCATGTGACCACTTCATCGCCACAACCTTTGATTGGTGGCCGAACAAAGTCCCGTTCGACACGATCCCATTCTTCTCAACAGAGATCGATACTGCATGGTCACGCGATCAGCTTGGCCAGGCCTTTGGAGACATCTTGCCTCTGATCCTGTCAGCTTACCTTGGTTACGACTGCGATCTACCAGAGGATATATCCTTCCCGGTATCTCTAACCAGCGCAAATGACAAACTTCTGTTCGACGCATTAATGGATTTCGTGCCCGGTGTCGAGATAGAGAAGTGGCGCATTGAGGCCACCGGCACTTCGTGCTGTAGAGCGAACTATTACTGTGAAGATGACCATTGTCAGGACAAGATCGACACGATTATCGAGCGACTGCGACTTGGGTTTGAACAGCTTGAAAACGGTACAGAAAGGACATCTTAATGAAGATCACACACCACGGTGCTCTGCCAGCATCGGACCCGATGTTTCGCGAAGGCTTACAGGTATTTACGAACCCGTACTCCGGTGAACCCACGAAAAGGACGCCAGACAGCACGAGTGAGGAGACACCACCGGTGCCGGAAGTGGATTGGAAGACAGCGAACAGCAACTTCGACAAGTTAATGGACGCATTCGAGTCAGGCGGAGAAAAGGCGATGAGGGAGCGCTTCCGGCAGCAGTGGAAGGAGAAGAACCGCGACGTGAATGAACAGGGTGAGGATGGCAAGGGTACAGATATTGGGTCTACTTGATCTATAAAAAATCCCGACGTAGGGATTCTTTGCCGACTGGCAATTGAGTCATTGCACCGATTGTGGATATCAGTTGTCAGCGTTTTTCGTCACAGGAATCTAATGCTCTGATGCACAACAGTAACATTGGGTAGCAGATGGAATTGCGCGCTATTCGTTGCAACGTAGATACGGCAGAAGAAATCCTACCGCAAACGCAAACGCAACGGAACATATTTAGGCGTTCATGGGTGACAACGGTAGCTCTTGATAATGGGGAAATACGCACATGCTTAACTTGACCGCAGCAACGGATTCGCATGACATCCTTCGTCGGCTCGAAGGATGCGAGCAGCGTCAGCGCACTATAGGTATCCTGCTTTTGGCGACTATTGCGGGCGGGGCATTCTTCACCACGAGAACGCCCGCAATTTCACAGACACCTTCACAGCTTCAGGCCGAGATCACGGCTCTGCAGAACACTCTTCGATATGTGACCACGAGCGGAACCACCATGACGATATCCGGCGCTAACCTGGTCATCAACAATGGCGCAGGAACCACCGCGTCAGCCAACGGCCTGGGGAACCTGATTGTCGGCTACAACGAGACCGGCAATTCGAGCGGGGATACACGGACAGGCAGCCACAACCTGATACTTGGCTATCAGAACTCATTCTCAAGCTGGGGCGGCATTATCGCGGGAAGTGATAACACGATCTCCAACACTTTCGCCTGTGTAGAGGGTGGCTACGGCAACATCGCTAGCGGAGCGTATGCCAACGTCGGCGGCGGATATCAGAATGTGGCATCCGGCAACTCCACCTATGTTGGCGGAGGCGGACAGAATACTGCGAGCGGACCAGGCGCATCTATAACGGGCGGTAACTCCAACCTTGCGAGCGGCGGTTCGTCGGCCATCAGCGGTGGGTACAACAACCAGACAACCGCCAGTTCCGCCTATATTGGCGGCGGTGAAAACAACACCGCTCGGGGAGCAGCAAGCTCCGTCACGGGAGGTTTCAATAATAACGCGATCGCGGCGGCCTCCTCAATTGGTGGTGGCGCGAACAACGCTACCCAGGGCAATAGTTCAACGGTTCTTGGCGGTAACGGTAACACAGCATCGACGAGTTATGCAGTTGTTCCCCTCGATGCCGACACGACATCCATTGTGAGCTTGACCACTTCGGTGACAAATAACACAAACTCAATAACCGGCGTCAACACTTCAGTCACCAGTCTGCAGAACTCTGTTGCGGGCATTAATAGCTCGATCACTGGGCTTACGAATACAGTAAACAGCATTGAGTCGGCGCTTACAAATAGTTCGAATTCGATCGCAACGCTTCAAACTCAAGGCACGGCTTTTGTTGCCGAGATCGCAGCGCTTCAGAACCAAACCAAGTATATTAGCACCGGCACGGACGCAAATGGCTATCCTGCCACGTTCATCTCGAAATGTAATGTCTGGATACAGAGTGGCTCGGGCAGTACGGACGACGGGACGACCAGCGGCAACGGGACACTCACGGGCCTTGGTAATCTAACCATCGGCTACAACGAGACAGGTAACTTTAACGGCAGTTTTCGGACCGGAAGCCACAACCTGATTCTCGGTTGGGCGAACAATTACACTTCGTGTGGTGGATTTGTTACGGGATATCAGAATACCGTCTCTGGCCGTGCCGCGTTCGCTGGTGGCTGGAACAACACTGCTGCTGGAGCGTTCTCGTTTGTAGCCGCTGGGTACGGAAACCAGGCCTCCGGCGAAGCAACCGCTGTGATCGGTGGTAGATCTAACGTAGCAACCGGAGGCGACGCTTCGGTACTGGGTGGAACCTACAACCTTGCCTCTGGTTCCTGTACTTTATTATCTGGAGGTCAATTTAATGTTGCCTCTGGCGACTTCAGCACAGTTACCGGAGGTGGTTACAACTCAGCAGTCGGCCAGGTGGCATCAGTGGCCGGAGGGTACCAAAACACCGCCCAGGCAAATTATTCGTCGATAGTTGGAGGAGCCACAGGCACAATACAGCCGACAGCGGCATTTGGCGCTCTGCTTGGCGGAAACGGAGAAGCCGTAAGCTCTATTTATGGTCATTATCCGTAATTAACGCACCTATGTGCTTTGCTCATACCGCACGATAACGAGAGGCTTTTTTGTCCAGGCAATTATCGGGACTGCAGCACCGTTTTGGACATAAACCTTTGACTCGTTATCTGCTGACGGTCGAACTAAGTGATGATCGGTGACGATGCTCAATCCTCGTTACCAATCACAATACCGAAGACAACAACCTGGTTACCTGTCCCTGACGATCCTCCCGGTTGTCATCATAGATCTGTAGTGTTCGCAGATCGGCATGTCTGCTTAGCTTCTGCACCATTCGAACATCCCCTCCTGTGGCCTCCAGGGCTGCGGTAATGGCACTATGGCGCATTCTGTGGGGAGATAGACGGAACCCGATTCTCTTGCCATAGTTTTCAATCAAGTAGTAAAGGCCATCGGCCGTAAGACGCCCGCCACGGGTTCCAGGGCGATGGTCCAGGTTTCTGAAGAGTGGCCCGTCGCCACCGTCGCCAGTCCCTGCGCACAATAGGTAGGCTGATACAGCGTCAGCCGTCTTCTGCGACAGCGTGATCGGCTCCTTCTGCGAGCCTCGGCCCTTGCCGGTAACCTGCAGCCGAAGTTCCGTCGCATCGAAGTCGCTCACACTCAGTGCACACACCTCCGCGCGACGCAGGGCGTTTTCCGCCAGCAGACGCAGCAGCGCCGTGTCTCTCAATCCTCGAACAGTATCGGTGCCAGGCAACTCCAGCAGTCTACGCAGACCAGCCAGGTCGATGCCACGCGTATCTCGGTAGGGTTTCGTCTTCTCATTGTCCACTAGCGATCTGCCATCCGTAGTCGCGAGGCCAAGGCGATACGCGAACTTGAGAAGAGATCGGATGGCTGTCAGTCGCCTGTTGACCGTATTCTCCGCCAGTGCCTGCCCGAGCATCTCGGCCTTATACGTTGCCAGTCGGAATGCTATCTCAGGTGCACTTAACAGCAGAAACGCTTTGATATCGGCGGCTGTGTAGTCCGGCCCAAAGAACGCGGCGAAGTCGCTTTTATATGCCCGCTGTGTCGCAGGAGATCTCTTGTCAGCCAACAACAGTGCCACAGCATCTGGACCGGCTACAGGCACCAGGGAATCAGATTTTACAGAAATAGTTTGGATGTCCATAAAGCCATTATATATGATATTTCCGGGCCTGTCAATTGCTAATGATATTGCACATTTACGGGAGCAAATCACATGTGCACCTACTAGTGAATAGTGCCAAGTTCTCGCCTTTTGGAAGGATATTACCAACGGAATGTAACTGCCGATCGGCTGCCTTTGTCCATAACAGATATAATGGAATCTGTGAGATCTATAACAACTGCTTAGGGGAAAATACGTTTCTCCCTGATTACGGAGCAGATGGAGACGGCTGATGGCAAGGAGTGCCGTGCAAGCGCTGACAGAATGGCAAGACGACGACATCGTCGTTTTCTTTGAACAGACAATACTGGCTGTTTATCGAAATGAACCGCACAAGTATCACGTCGAGACCGACAACTTCGAGGGTCGTGTCCGCATAGAAGAGTCGTTTGCATCAGAGTGTGCTGGCGCTGGAGTTGTGGACAATATCAACGTCCGGTTTGGCTTCCGCTCACTCAAAAGTGGTGAATTGGCGATAGGCGCATTCGTCCCGGATCTTAATCGAATGTCGGATACCCACAAAAAGCGGTGGCAAGGCTTCATTGTCCGTGAAGAACAACTTAACACGGGACATGACAGCCGATGGAAGATGTGGACGGACAGATACTTACTGGGGAGCTGGACGGTAGAAAATGGGCCAAGATACCGCCTCCGGGATACGATCCTAACCATAAACGCATTGACGCTGGAAGTCGTTGAGCAGGCTCTGTTTGAGATCCACGATAATGCTAGTAGAGCGATTCCTTAATACTGCTGTTCGCGTTTCATACAGTAACTTCGTCGAGCTTGTACTTCCAGCGAAACACGACCGGTTCTGCGTTCACCATTCTGAGGTATTGCTCTATCCTGTCGATTAACTCTTGCTTGGAGGCGGCACGAATACTTCTGAGCATTGAGTTCGCCATTTTGGCGAAAAATATCTCGACCATGTTGAGCCACGA
>CAIXIX010000392.1 GCA_903919615.1 uncultured Chthonomonas sp. | reverse complement strand
CTCGCCCCAGTGGCTAATTATATGAGCCGCCACTTTGCCACCGGTGAGGTAGAGATCCCACCCGCGGTAGCTGTTACGGCTATCAAGTTTTGATAGCGGCACGCCGTTGCCATTTTCTGGGTTTACCCAGCAGCCATAGGAAAACTCATCATGCGTGTCAAAGTCGCCGACATTGCCAAGATCTATGAAGGAGTTCCCATTCAGCCTTGCAGCGTTTCCGGCATGTCCAGCGTCGGTTACAACGCCTTCCGACGCTTTCGGAGCAGGCGCTGCGCCTGCGCTTACAGATGGCGATGCGCACAGTGTGTACCGTGCAATCAAACCTGACGATAACGTGGTCGGCGAAGCTGCCGTTGCACCCTTGATCCAATCCATTGCTTTGGTTCGATTTTCGGCGACCAGGGCCCGTTTCTGATCATCAGTCGCCTTCTGCTTCGCATCCAAGAGCGCGTATGCCGCTTGCTGTTCTGCGGTCGGCGCCTTTAAAAGCGGGGGATGGTTAATGGGCTGCTCAACACCGGTGCCCGTTTCAGGCACATTGTTGAAGAAGGAGCAGAATTGGTAAAACTCCTTTTGCGTGATTGGGTCGAATTTATGATCGTGGCATCGTCCGCAGCCAATGGTAAGTCCGAGCCATACAGCTCCCGTCGTTTCAACACGATCGATGACCGTCTCCACGCGCCACTCTTCAGGGATAATTCCACCTTCGGTGTTGATACGGTGATTACGATTGAAACCTGTTGCGAGCTTCTGCTCCATTGTTGCGTTCGGAAGCATGTCTCCCGCAAGCTGTTCAATTGTAAACTGGTCGAACGGCATGTTGTTGTTATACGCGTCGATCACCCAGTCTCGCCACCGCCATTGAAAGCGCTCATAATCGGCCTGGTAGCCGTTGCTATCGGCATAACGCGCGCCATCGAGCCAGTTCAACGCCATCCGCTCACCATAATGCGGGCTGCGCAACAGCCGATCTACAACCTTCTCGTAAGCATCAGGTGATTTGTCATTAACAAAGGCGTCAACTTCTGCTGGCGTAGGCGGTATGCCCACAAGATCCAGGCTAACACGCCGAATAAGTGTCGGTCTGTCCGCATCAGGAGAAGGCTTAAGGCCCTCCTGCTCGAGTCGCGCAAGAATGAAGGAGTCGATCCCGTTTCTGGCCCAGGATTTGAGCTTTACTGGCGGAAGCGCCGGGCGGATCGGTTTGATAAATGCCCAGTGTGCCCTATACTCTGCGCCCTGCGCAATCCAGCGAGTCAGGACTATCTTGTCCTCTGCAGTCAGTACCTTCTGGCTGTCGGCGGGCGGCATTATTCCTGGGCCTTTTAAATTAATACGCTCCACTATCTCGCTCTTGCCAATACTCCCGGGGACGATCGCGCAACGCCCGGTCGGCAACTTTTTGATAGCGTCCGGCCGCTGATCTAGGCGTAAGCCGGCTTGCCTCGACTTCTCATCCGCTCCATGGCAGGCGAAGCATTTGGCAGCCAGAATAGGTCTAACTTCACGATTATAGTCGACACGGGGTTGGGCAGGCAGCTTAGGCGCAGTCTGAGCCTGGATAGACATCGAACCTATCGCTGCTGAGAACGCGGACATAGCGAATGCCGTAATAGCAATGCAGTTGCGGGCTCGTGTTCTTGTCATCTGTTTCTGCTTGGTAAGGGAGTTGAGAATAATTGCGCAATGCGCTGATGGCACTGTCTATTATACAGCATCTGCAGGCTTGCCTGAACTAAACGAAGCACGGTTCTAACCGTGTTTAATCATCCCGGTCCAGCTAGTCGATGTGTCAGAATACATGAGTGTAACGCACGGGAGATGTAATGATTAGACCGGGTCTGTGGTTAAGATTTGCGCTGCCGTTGATCGCCATTATTGTCGTATTCTCGATTGCATTTCGCGCTCCAGTTCGCAGGCGCGTGACAGTTTTCGTGGTCGATTCTGCATCGAGCCTTTTGCCTGCAGCACAGGCAAGGCTGTCGCTGTTCAGGAATGTGTCTCATGGAGATCTCGTCCGCCGCATCGTCGTTACCGAAGCCCCCTCTGCGCAGGTCAATTTAGTATCAGTCGACGGGAGCAATGGCCAGATCGATCGCGGCCTCTATATCGGCGCGTTGCGGTCCATTCTCGAGGCTAAAATGAGACAACCAGCCAGGTCAGTTGTAATCAATTTGAGCCTTGGCAGCAAGGGCAGAGATATCGACGAAGAGACGTTGATCTCCCGGCTAATCGACGCAGGCGTAATCGTTGTGGCCTCAGCGGGAAATGATGGCAGGATCAGCGATAGCTATCCGGCATGTTACCCGGGTGTGATTTCCGTAGCCGCAATGGACCGAAAGTCGATAGCCTCCTACTCAAGCTGGAGCGCAAAGGAAGCGATCGCCGCCGACGGCTCCTATACCGATATCACGGTGGAGATTACTCCGGATGGCCAAAATAGGGAATCGCTCAGTGTAAAGGGGACCTCGTTTTCTGCTCCAAGGGTTTCCGGGCTTTGCGCCGATATGTTGGCATTATCGCGCAGCTCGCACTTCAATCCTTCTGCGATTGTCCACGACACGGCTAACCGTGTCTCCGACGATGCAACAAGGAAACGCGGAGTGACGCTGCTTCAAGTAGATGGACACGCTGCTCGCGCTGTGGTTGCAGATGGCTACTGGTGTACTCTCAAATCATATCAGGTTTGGATTGCGCTCTGTGTAGCGCTTATCGTCCCAATAATCCGCTGGTTTCTGCCAAACAGATATCCAGCGAACGAAGGCGTTTCGGATGAGCAGCTTAGGTTGGGGTGCTGCATCTCGCTTATTGCGGCCGCAATCGCCTACATATATATGGGATACATGTTTAGCGATCCCGGCTCCATGCAGCAAATTGTTGCGATACTTTTTCTGTTGGGCTGTTTCAGCACAGCCATTGCCGGTCGGATTGCGGTGCCGCTGACTTTCTTTCTGCGTGGACAGGAGTTCACACATCAATATCACCTGATTGAACAACAGATTAACCGTGTAAGGGATGCTCAGGATTTGAAGCCTGAGATCGATCAGTTCATAATTGAAGTTGTTGAGGTCGCGATGGAAAGTGAGCTGAAGCGCGATTCATTGCCAACAAAAAAGAAGCTGCATCGGGTCGTGTCTCAACTACATACGCTAGCGGCCCTTGATGAGCGATTAGTGGATCACGTTGTACATTGCACTAATGAGCGCGATGCTGTTGACGCGCTTACAAAGGGCATTCTAGAGATGTATAACACAAAACGACACGCCTATGAGGTAGATCATTGCAGCCAGAGCGCTCTTGATCTTGAGCGGTCGCTTGCGATACAGTTGATGCTCGCATACAAGGAAGATATGATCAGTAGGAGCAAGGAGATCCCGATTCACGCTTATCTTGAGGCAGCTCGCCGCGAGTGCGACACGATGAATTGGGAAGTTTGCTGCGGGATCGTGAGGACCGTATGTGCAATGGACCCAGAATCTGAAGATATTGATCATCTTGGAGAGCCACTTGCCGGAGATTCATTCCCGTATCCTGCAAGTCGAAAACTGTTTCGTCGATAATCCCTAACGAGTACCTGACAACACAAAAATGCCTGTGGAGAAGCAGGGGCTTACTCCACAGGTCATTTACTTATAGGTTAAGGCGTGTGGCCGTACTGTGTCGTATTGCTCATTCCGTATCCGCCCAGAATTGCCTCGAAGTCTCCACCTGTATGTCCGCCCCCAGTGTAACAGAAAGCCCCGCCACAGATGGAGGACGACTCGCCTCCACTATTGTTGTAGTAGCCACCGAGAACGCTCGAGGAATTGCCGCTCGCGGCGTTTTGTGAACCGCTTGCAATGAACGAGCACGCGCCTGACGCGATATTACTCTGCCCTGAGGCAACAACTGAGGAAGCCCCTTGCGCAGTATTGATGTTGCCTCCGCAGACGGTGCTCGTTCCGCCCGATGCGGTATTGGCCCATCCGCCTGTTATCGAAGAACCCCATCCTGATGCCGTGTTCTGGGTACCTCCAGTAGCGATAGAATAAAGACCGCTTGCTATATTTGCATCGCCACCCGTAACACTGCTCAACTCTCCACTGGCTAAATTGTACATTCCACCAGTGATCGTTGCACAAACGCCAGATATCGTGTTGTGGTATCCCGCTACCAAACCGCCCCAGCTTGAATAGTCCTGGTAATCGCCAATGATCAGGTTATGGGAACCGGTTTGATGGCCCGGAGACCGACCAAGGTTGTAACCTATCGTGAGGTTGCCGAGCCCTGAAAGTGGGCCATTATCGTCCGTGCTGCCCGAGCCTGATTGAATGAACACGTTGCAACCAGTTACCTTCATTGTCTTAGTCGGTGCATCTGCGGTGATAAACTGGGTTCTGCTTAGCAGTGTGTTGACCTGGGCCTGCAGGGAAGCGAGCGTTGGGCCGTAACCACCCTGAGCGCTAACAGGATTGAGTGATGCGATAGAGATCGCGCCAGTTACCATAACCACGCCAAGCACTCCCACAATACGAGAGCGTCGAGTCGCACGGCGCATTTCCGCTTTTAATTGCTCCATTTCGAGAATTATGGTTGAGAGTTCTGTTTTCATTTTGTTCCTTTGCTATGTTTCGCGTTTTACTTGCCAGCCAGAATGTTGTTAATTCGTAGGCTTTTTTGATATGTGTTAAGGCGTGTGGCCGTACTGCGTTGTGTTACTTGTCCCGTAGCCACCGAGAATTGCCTCGGAGTCGGATGGTATATGTCCGCCTCCCGTGTAACAGTATGCTCCTCCACAGATTATTGAAAAGGAGCCGCCTGCGTTGTTATAGAGTCCGCCAAGTATCGCAGATTGAGCTCCACTTGCAACGTTCTGTGATCCACCAGCTACTGAAGAGCTTTGGCCAGAGGCAAGGTTGAAGTTGCCTGCCAATACAGTCGAATACGCGGCTGACGCTACATTCCCGTATCCTCCGCAGACTATGCTCGCGACTCCCGATGCGATGTTTGACGTACCGCCTGAAACCGAAGATGCTGAACTTGTAGCTGCACAACTGTTACCGCCGCTCACTGTCGAATAGGTTCCGCTCGCGGTATTGCCAGTTCCGCCGGCGACCGTGCTGCAATCGTTGGAGCTGGAAGTATTGTATGCACCGCCCAAAATGGAAGCGCAGTCACCGGAGGCAACATTGAATGCGCCACCGATTACAGTCGCACGAGGGCCTGATATGGTGTTGCATGTTCCTGCTACCAGTCCTCCAAAACTTGTATAATCCTCATACTCTCCAAGAATCAGGTTATGTGATCCGGTCTGATGCCCAACGGTTTGGCCGGTGTTGTATCCAATGGTGAGATTCCCTAGGCCTGAGAGTGTGCCATTGTCGTCCGTGCTGCCCGAGCCAGATTGAATGAGCACGTTGCAACCGGTTACTTTCATTGTCTTTGTGGTTGCATTCGCGGTGATAAACTGGGTTCTGCTCAAAAGTGTGTTTACCTGAGCCTGCAGAGAAGCGAGTGTCGGGCCATATCCACCCTGTGCGCCCACTGGATTAAGAGTGAAGAGGGCGAGTGAGCCTGTTACAGAAGTAACTGCAATTGCCCCCATGAATTTGGATTTGCGGTTTGCGTTGGCATATCGGTGTGCGGACTGTGATTCGCGCTTGGCGGAAGCGTTGCAAGCATCAATCGCCTCCATAAGGCGAAGCTCAAGTTCTGATGTAGAAGCAGCGGTGTCTGTTAAGGTTGTCATCGTATGGTTTCCTGATTTAGAGTAAGGTTTAAATGTGTTTGGTCAACTGTGCGTCATGCCTGAACGTTCGAGTGTCTTGTTAGCTCTCAGGCGATTGAAGCTGTCTGCAATACGGTGTCTTTGCGCCGCATCTTGCGGCCGAACATTACTGTGCCTGCGAAGCAGAGGCCCAGAATGAGCCCAGCACTTCCTGGTTCAGGCGTCTGCATCATCACATGAACGTTGTCAATTCCCTGGTTTAGAGTGAACTGGTTGTCGACTTCGGCGAATCTGAGTTGATACGTGCTGCCGGCAGTTACGTTGTGGGAGATATCAAAGGTATAGTGCGTATAGCCGTTTGAAGGCATGCCCGAATCTTCCCCGTTATAAAGGCTGGCAACAACGTCCGCCGGCGCAACTGAGAATGCATCTGCGCCAGCGGCGAGTATGTCTACCCGGGCAAACTGGGTCGGTATCAGGTTTCCCAGCCCATCGAGTTGATTGGCATCAATCGACCCGGTCTGATTGAGCGGTCCGTACCCATTCCAGTCGTTAGTGAACATGTCGAATGTAACAGCAGTGTGCGATCCAGAGAACAGAGGTACGGTGAACGACTGGAGCAATACATGGGCTCCCGGGCCAAAGCTGTCTGATACAGCATAGTAGTTGCCGGAACTTGCTCCCGGAGACGCGAGCTCTGCAATGGGGGTCGACGGGCTTACTGGCGTAAGGTACGTATCCAGGATATTGTTGCCGATGGCAAACGTACCGGAAGGATCGCTTCCTGCAAGATTTTTTACGGTCCAGCCGCTAAAATCGCCTGTTTCGAATCCGCCGTTTGTTATTAGCTCCTGGCAATTCGCAGTTGAGCTTAAAGTCAGTGGCAGGCCAGCCAGCAGCAGTGCTGCTGCAATGGATGAGTTGTTTTTCATGTCGGGCTCCTCAGAGAGTTGAAAACTGGATGCAAAGATGCGTATCGTGTCTCACATCGCAAGTATCTCAGGCAGCCGTACCATCAACCGTATCCAGAATAAAGGTAAAAGCGTATCCAGATCAGCAGTTATCTCTTAACTCACGTCAATGTCAGATGAATGGAAGGTAGTTACACACATACAATCGGAAACTCCCAAGCCCGCACTGTTGTTAAGCCTCCGCCTTTTTGGCACGTTTGAGGCAAGCATCGGAGGCGCACAAATGGAACAGACACGTACTCGCAAAGAGGCGTGGTTGTTATGTTTGCTTGCTGTGCGCCTTGGTAAGGCTGTTGACAGGACGTGGTTGGCGGGCACACTTTGGCCCGATAGTGAGGAGAGCCGGGCGCTAGCCAACTTGCGCAGGAGCCTTAGCAATCTCCGCGATTGCCTCGGACCGTGTTCTGATCTACTAGAATCACCCAACCATCGGACGTTGTGTCTAAGGCCTCATGGCGTTGATGTCGACGTTGTCAATTTCGATTCCGCAATTGAATCTGGCGCGATCGAGGCACTACGGAGTGCGGTCGTACTATATCATGGCCCCTTGCTCGAAGAATGCACAGAGGATTGGGCACATACTGAACGTGTCTGCCGAGAACAGCGATATCTTGAGGCCCTTGAGAAGCTAGCCAAGTCTGCATTTGAAAGGCAGGATTGGACCGAAGCGATCCGAATATCCCGGCTTTCGATAGCTTCTGATCCTTTGCAGGAAATGGCACACCGTACTCTGATTGAGGCGCTCGGGCAGAGTGGAAATGCTGCCGCGGTAACGCAGGCCTACCGTGACCTGCGAATTCGACTTCGCGAGGAGTTAAATGCGGAGCCCGATGCCGAAACACGCGCAGTGTATGAACGGGTTCGTGCTTCCTCGAGATCGATTTCTATCGATCCAGTCCGCCGGGTTGAGAGTAGACCGGCGCAACTGCATCCGACACTCCACGACACCAAGCAGAGTAGAGTGTCACACCCAATTACTCGGCTGGTTGGCCGCGAAGAAGAGATTGATGAAGTTAGCCACTTGCTTACATCATCGCGTTTGGTTACCCTGACTGGAGCCGGCGGAATTGGTAAGACAAGATTTGCACTTGAACTCATCAACTGCCTCCAAGATAAATCTGAAGACGGAGCAGCATTTGTCGATCTTGCACCTTTGTCGGATCCAACTCAGGTTTCGGTTGCTTTCGCAGATGCACTGAAGATTAAAGCGTCCAAGGACCTGGATCATGCCTCAGCCGTAATTGCTGCACTGACATCCAGAAATATGTTGCTGGTTATCGATAATTGCGAGCATCTCCTCAGCGCCTCCTGCACTCTTGTCCAAGACATTCTCGAGGCTTGCATCGGCATACACATCGTCGCTACAAGTCGTCAGTCGCTTGGTATCCCGGGAGAGGTAATCTGGAGAGTTCCATCGCTTAGTGTTCCGCCAGAGGCATCCTCATACAATGTGGATAGTCGGACCAAGCAGTCCGTGTCTGATTTGCTCGACTATGCTTCCGTTCAGCTCTTTGTGGAACGGTTACGGCAGGGCAATCCCCAATTCCGCCTTACAACCGCAAATCTTCCCGCCATAGCCGATATTTGTCGGAAACTGGATGGTATTCCGCTAGCCATTGAGCTTGCTGCCGGCCGAGCACGTGCGCTTTCGCTTGAGCAGATTGCCGCCCGGATTGATGACCGGTTTAAGCTGCTTACAGGGGGAAGTCGCACTGCACTGCCGCGACAGCAAACGTTACTTGCGCTCATAGAATGGTCTTACGCACTCCTGGATGCTGCTGAGCGCAAACTGTTAATGAAGTTGTCCGTCTTTGCTGGCGGATGGAGCCTGGAGGCAGCGCAGTACATTTGTGGCGAGTTCGATGCTCTCGAGACCAATGCGGAATGCACTCGATATTACGACGAATACGAGGTTCTCGATAATCTGTCGTCTCTCGTTGATAAGTCGCTTGTAATTCTCGAAGAAAACGCTGGACGGGTGCGATATCGAATGCTCGAGACAATCCGAGCGTTTGCGAGAGACCTGCTCGCCGCAACTGGCGACGCCTTCAATGTGAGTGTAAACCATGCAACCTACTACGCAGAACGTGCAGTTCAGCTCGAACCCTTATTGCTTGGCCCCGATCAGGCACAGCTATTAGACATGCTTGAAGCAGACCACGATAACATTAGGGCTGCTATACAGTTTGCACAGACCGAGTTGCCCGCAGTTGCGCTGCATCTTACCGGTGGCATTTGGCGTTTCTGGATGCAGCGAGGGCACTGGCTCGAGGGGCGCGATCAGATCCACAGTGTGCTCGAAGCAACTTTGTTACGGCACGATCTAAACGATTGGGGACGATCGCTTCACGGCGCAGGAGTACTGGCATATCGTTTGGGAGATCTCACAGAGTCCGAAAGTCACTTGAACGATGCGCTAGCGATCTGGCAGGAGTTAGAAGATTATCGCGGTGATGCCGCGTCTCGAACAAGCCTTGGGCACGTGGCTGCAGCACGTGGGCTGTGGCAGAGAGCCAACCAGTATTACGACGAAGCCATTATCAATCATCGGCGAACCGGCTGCGTCTCCGGTGAAGCCTATTGTCTCATGGGGAAGGGCAATGTTGCAAATGCGACCCTTGAACTTCCGCTGGCCAGGGAGCTATTTGAACGGGCGCTTGAACTCTTTGTTCTGGCCCAAGATCCGGGTGGAGAGCTTCTGTTGTCAGGCAATATGGGCACGTATTACCTTATGGTCGAGGATCCCAAAAATGCAATTATCTTCATGGAAAAGGCCCTCAATATCTGCAGAGATTTGCAGCGTCCAGAAGCTGAAGCCCTATACCTCCCTCTCCTTGGGGTGGCTGCCGAAGCGTTGGGAGACGTCCGCCGCGCTCGCTCGGCATATCGTCAGGCGCTTCGAGTATCATTGCGACTTGGTGATAAGAGAACCCTTTCCGCTACGTTGGCAACCCTCGCTGCTCACTATTTTAAGGCCGCGGATTACAGCAGGTCCGCCGAACTATATGGCTGTGCCAACGCAAGTTATGATCGCATCGGCTTCATGCAATCAGATCGAGAGAATCAGGCGCGCGAATACGCGATTACAGTTATGCGCGGCGCAATTGGCGATGAGCAGTTCAAATCATCCTGGGATCGTGGCGCCAACACAAGAGCCGAGGAATGTGCTTCCAAATTCGTCGAACTCAACGACTGAGTTCATGGTGGAGCGCTGCCAGATTCGCTAATTAGCGAGAGGAAATATGCGATCCAATCGTGAAATCGCTTCGTGAATATAATTGGTGCACGACGGGCGACATCGGCAAAGGTCGATAGCCGCAAGGGAGAACAATTTCACGATGAACGTTTGCGCGATCGAGGGCCGCAGAGAACACTTTGAACACCAGGGTTATCTAATAGAACGTGGCCTCTTCTGTGCGACGGAAGTGGATGGATTGCTCGCCGCCTTTATGGCGCAGAATGCCGATGGACCCATTCCAGGACTGTCCGAAATCAATCCCAACTACTCCGCAACTGACCCTCTTTCTCGCTATCCCAGAATGATGCACCCGCACAAGCACCTCGACAAGCTTGTGGGCCAAATATCAACGGACTGGATGCTTGATCCTCGAATACAATCGGTGCTTACAGCTCTATTCAATGAAGAGCCGATTGCCGCGCAAAGCATGTTTTACTTTAAACCGCCCGGCGCCCGCGGACAGGATCTACATCAGGATAACTTCTATCTTCGGGTTCATCCCGGAACTTGTATCGCCGCATGGGTTGCTCTGGACAGGGCGGATGAGGAGAATGGCGGGCTCATCGTGGTTCCGGGAACTCAGAAGCTGCCGGTTGCATGTCCTGAGCGTGCCGATCCATCGCGTTTCTTCACCACAGATCATCTCGATGTTCCAGGGGGACTCTCGATCCAAACAGCAATGATGGAGCCTGGCGATGTGCTGTTCTTCAACGGAAGCCTGATTCATGGCTCTTACGAAAACAAAACTACCGACCGTTTTAGGCGAGCGTTCATCTGTCACTACGTACCTGCTTCCTGCCAGGAGGTAAGTGGTGGATACAGGCCCCTGCTGCGGTTTGACGGCTCGGAAGTCTCGAAAAGCGGCGCGTCTGGCGGCGGACCCTGCGGCACTTCACAGGGGCCAACGGGCCTCCACTAAGAAATGGAATTCGGATGTTGAAATTAGCTTGCGTTTGCCTTCTTGCAATCGTGTCATTGGGTATCAGCGGAAAGGTTCGAGCCGCGCCTCCGCCTGCGATGGAGGGCACATTGGGAGACTATCATGGTTTCGTGCGGCACGATTTCGAAGTCGATGGGTGCCGAGCCATCGTTGTGGATCCAAAAGCTGATGGACCACATCGACCCTGGATTTGGCGGGCAGAGTTCTTCGATCATCGTCCAGAGCTCGACCTGGCGCTGTTAGCCAGAGGATTTCACCTTGTCTTTATTGATGTGGGTAACACATTCGGCGCCCCCTCTGCAATGAAGCACTGGGACGTGTACTATGAGCTTCTGACCAGGAAGTACGGATTCTCAAAGAAACCGGTTTTAGAGGGGCTATCCCGCGGCGGCCTATACATCTACAACTGGGCAGCGGCGAATCCTCACAAGGTATCTGTGCTCTACGGCGATAACCCGGTGCTTGATTTCAAGAGCTGGCCTGGCGGCAAAGGCAAAGGCCCGGGAAGCGCCGGAGATTGGCAGAAGCTGCAGACAGATTATGGCTTCCATTCTGAAGCGGAAGCACTAGCCTACAAGTTTAACCCTGTAGATAACCTCGTATCGCTTGCAAAAGCGAAAGTGCCGGTAATTCATTGCGCGGCCGACGCCGATGAGGTTGTGCCATACGAGGAAAACACCGTTGTCCTTAAGGAACGCTACGAAAAGCTTGGGGGCCACATTCAGGTAATCGTGAAGCATGGTTTTCAGCACCATCCGCACGGATTGGATGACCCAACGCCACTGGTGGATTTCATATCGAAGTACACCGGTAAGTAGCGACAGCCTTTTACAGCACGTAGCGAGCAATTTGTAGACATCATACTCAAACACTAGAGCGATGACAGAAGGTGGATTGTGGAACCTGACTTGATAACAAACGACCAAGCGCCTGCGCCCTTCGGCGCGTTGCCGTCCCATGGGCAGTTAAAGTGGCATGCGCGAGAGGTTTACGCGTTTCTTCATTTTACGGTGAACACGTTTACAGATCGTGAATGGGGACTGGGCGACGAAGACTGCTCCGTTTTTAACCCAACGGATTTCAATGCAGAACTGATAGTCCTTGCCCTGAAGGCGGCCGGCATGAAGGCCGCCATCCTAACGTGCAAACATCATGACGGCTTCTGCCTCTGGCCCACAAAGACCACGGAGCATAGTATCGCCCACAGTTCCTGGCGCGAGGGAAAGGGCGATGTGGTTCGGGAAATATCGAATGCCTGCCGCCAGCATGGCCTCGAGTTTGGTATCTATGTATCGCCCTGGGATCGCAACAACGCTCACTATGGCACTGCCGAGTATGTGAAAATCTATAGGGAGCAGCTTCGAGAGTTGTTGACAGTGTATGGTCCGATCTGCGAGGTCTGGCACGATGGCGCCAATGGCGGAGACGGGTATTACGGCGGCGCGCGAGAGACGCGCAGCATCGACCGCAGGACATATTACGGTTGGCCTGAGACCTGGGCGCTCGTGCGTAAGCTTCAGCCTGATGCCGTTATCTTCAGCGATGTTGGTCCGGATATTCGTTGGGTTGGAAATGAGAGCGGCTTCGCAAATGAAACGTGCTGGGCAACCTACGATCCCGTTGGAGAGGATGGCGGAGTAGCCGCACCCGGTTGGACACGTTATCGCGAGGGTGGGTCTGGACATGCTCACGGCAAACACTGGCTCCCCGCGGAGTGCGATGTCTCAATACGACCGGGCTGGTTCTGGCACGAAACCGAAAACGGCAAGGTGAAATCTCCGGAAGCGCTGATGGAGCTCTACTTTAAATCTGTGGGGCGGGGGGCGAGCTTCCTACTTAACGTGCCGCCGGATCGCCGAGGACAAATCAGTCAGCCAGATGCTGAATCCCTTGCAAAGTTTGGCAAACAGATCGCAAATCTCTTTAAGGACAATGTGGCGAAGCACGCGCGCCTCACTGCATCCAACGTTCGTGGCAAGAAGAGCCACTTCGCCACGAGCAAACTTCTGGATGGAAAGCCCGATACCTACTGGGCCACAGATGAGGGTGTGACCAGCGCAGATCTTAAAATCGAGTGCACGCATGAACTTAAGTTCAATGTTATCCGGCTTCGTGAAGCGATCGCGCTCGGTCAGAGGATCGATTCATTTTCTGTCGATACATGGATTGACGGAGCGTGGAAAGAGCTGGCCAGTGGCACTAGCATAGGATCCTGCAGATTGATCCGCCTTGCTCAGCAGGTAAATAGCTGCACGTTGCGGCTGCGAATAACGCAAAGCTCCGCAACTTGCATCGCGTTATCCGAATTTGGATTGTATCTGGAGGCAACCTGACTGTGAGCCCTCACCAAGTGGCTACCGGGTTCGATCCAGGCTCTGTTCGATTGTTGAGCGGCCCATTCAAGACCGCTATGGAGCTGGATCGGCAGTACCTGCTGTCAGTCGATCCGGAGCGCCTCCTACATAACTTCAGAGTGAACGCAGCCTTGGCTTCTTCTGCCGCTCCGTACGGCGGGTGGGAGGCTCCTGATTGCGAATTGAGGGGCCACTTCGCGGGCCACTACTTAAGTGCGTGTTCCAGGCTTTATCTCGTTACACGCGATGACGCATTAAGGAGCAGGACCCTGTACCTGGTGCGTGAACTGGCTCGTTGTCAGCAGGCCAACGGATACCTGAGCGCATTTCCTGTATCACTCATCGATCGTGTGGAAAAGGGGGAGCGCGTCTGGGCGCCATATTACACCCTCCATAAGCTATTCGCCGGGCTCCAAGATGCATGGCAATTTCTTGCATCGCTAGAGGCTTTAGATACGGTTTGCGGTATGGCAGACTGGCTAGACACGCGGTGTTCCTTACTCAGTGACGCACAGATGCAGACCATGCTTGCATGTGAGCACGGAGGGATGAACGAAACCCTCGCAAACCTGTTTAAACTTACGGATAATCGCCGATACCTCGAGCTATCACTCCGTTTCAATCATGCAGCGGTAATCGAGCCGTTGCTGCGCAAAGAGGATCAACTCGATGGTCTGCATGCCAATACGCAAATACCCAAGCTAATTGGAACCGCGGTGCAGTATGAGATTACGGGCAGGCAGCCACTGCTGGAGGCCTCGCGATACTTCTGGGAGCAGGTGGTAACGAAGCGCAGCTATGCAAACGGTGGAAACAGCGATTGCGAACGGTTTACCCCGCTGGGAAAGCTATCTCAGCATTTGAGCCCGGAGACATCCGAAACCTGCAATACCTACAATATGCTCAAGCTTTCGATGCATCTTTTCGACCAGTCTCCCGACGAGAAGTACACATCGTATGCCGAGCGAGCCCTGTTTAATCACATCTTGCCATCTCAACATCCGGATTCAGGCATGATGTGTTACTACTTCCCGCTGCGCCCAAATTCCCACAAAGTTTACAATACACCTTTCGACTCCTTCTGGTGCTGTACCGGAACGGGCGTCGAGAACCACTCACGCACCGCCGATTATATTTACTCGTGGTCGGGACGAAGTGAGGGTGGGCAATGCAGTCGCATTTTTGTAAATCAGTTCGTTGCTTCCGAACTCTACTTTGAGTCTCTGGGTGTAACAATCCGTCAGGAAACAAAATTTCCGCTCAACCCTTCCATTAACCTGTTTGTTGGATGCGAGGCAAATACTGCATTCGAGCTGTGCATCCGCCGTCCCCGATGGGCTGGCCAATACTTTGATATTAGTATTAACGGTTCGGCGGTGGCCGTGCGCGAAGTACGAGAACTCCTTACTTCCGATTATGATCAGGGGGAATGTGTCGCGCTTCCCGATGGGTATGTAAGCATTCAGAGGAGCTGGGGAGTCGGCGACAGGGTCGAAGTTAAATTCTCCATGGAGACCCGCATAGAGCGTTTTGCTGACAACCCGAGCCGGATCGCGTTTATGTATGGACCTGTGCTGCTCTGCGCTAGGTCGCAATCCTCGCTAGAGGATGTAGCGGTTGTTGGTTCTGGGCCTTTCGAGCTTCAGTTGATCCCAGTCACACAAACAGGTGATAACAACCTCAAATTTAGAACAGCTTCCAGCATGTTCAGGTCCGCGGGCACTGGCGAACCGGTCGATGTCGAGTTCGTTCCGTTAAGCAGCGTCCGTGACGAAAGATACGGGGTCTACTTCGATACCTTTGACGAGCCTGCGTGGAAAGCTCACGTTCTTGAGTGCTGCTGTCGTAATACTGTAGAACGGGAGATAGCCGAGCGAACGCTCGACCGGGTCTATCTGAATCACGATCTGGATGAACAGCGGCATCAGCTGTCGTCGCGTAACAGTTACTCAGGCGATTTTGGCGATTGGAGCTATCGCGACGCACGTGACGGCGGATACTTTTCGTGCGAGCTAACATCGTTAGCAGATATTGATCTTGAGTTGCTGGTTAGCTATTGGGGCAGCGACTTTGGCCGAACCTTCGATCTTCTGGTTGACGACCAGGTTATTGCCACGGAGACATTGAGCGGACAGGCGCCAGATCGGCTGTATGATGCTATCTATCCGCTGGACCGCTCACTAACGTCTGGCAAGACGATGCTAAAGGTTACGGTACAAGCGCCGGCGCGCGGAATGGCCGGACCAGTGTTTGGAATCAGACTGCTGCGAACGGCAGCTCATCATGGTGAGAGAGAGCGAAAATGATTAATGTGGCAGTGGTAGGGTGTGGGCAGATGGCGAGCAGCCTTGCGAGGAAGACGGCTGCATCCGGTAGGGCGCGCATTGCTGCGATCGTGGACCCGGATGAGACGGCGCGTTCGGAGCGCTCGGCGGAGTTTGGCGCACCTGCGTTTGAAACCATCGAGGAACTGCTTGAGTATCCAGGTGTGGATGCGTTTCTGGTAGGTTCACCGCCTCTCTATCACCACGAAAATGTTGTTGCGCTTGCTCCTACCGGCAAACCAATTTATTGCGAAAAGCCGTTGTGCACCACAGCGCCGCTTTGCACAGAGATGATTGATGTCTGCGCACAGTACAATACCAAGCTGTTCGTGGGTCAGGTCCTTCGGCTTTTCCCGCTCTTCTGGAAGTCGAAAGAGATCATCGATACGGGTGCAATCGGCGAACCCAGGCTCATTACGGTGCGTCGATCTGGGTTCGGGGGGCCGTTCACACACGGATGGCGCACTCGGATGGGGGAGAGCGGTGGACTGCTGCTTGAAGTGAACTCTCACGAGTTGGACTATATGCTCTACATAATGGGTGAGGCAGAGAGTGTGTTTGCTACCGGTTTCAACCTGACGAAACATGGCGACTTTGAGGATGCGTTGGTGGTCCAGATCCGTTTCAAAAGCGGTGGATTGGGGCTGCTCCACAGCAGCATCTCATCGCCGGTCGGCGAATTCGGTATTCACATCCAATGCAGCAGTGGCAATCTTATTCATGGTGGGTTCGGCGGCGAGTTGAAATATGCCGCGTTCGGCGAAAAGCAGTCGACTGTGATAAAGAAAGAGGATCTCGCCGATCGTCTGGATCCGTACGATATCGAACTAATCTCCTTCTTCGACTGGGTCGAGCACGACACACCACCGCTCTTCACCGGCGAAACCGGACGAGCTAACGTGGCCGTCGCCGATGCTGCCTACAAATCCTTAACGACCGGTGAGTGGGAGCCCGTTTCTAAATTCGGGTCTTAAGTTTTGGCCTTAGGCGCTAAGAAGAAAACCGCGCCTTTCGGCGAAACCCGAATAATACAGATCCTGCTCCGATAAGCAGCGCCATACAGCCTGGTTCCGGTGTGTAAATAATCAGCGGACCTGGTGTATTATACGGATTAGGCGCGCCACTGGTTGTTGTTGACGTGCCCGTGTCAAAAAAGCTGTTATCAGGAATAACGTTATCGGCGATAATCGTCGGGTTGTCGAACTCAAACCCGGTCGCGGTCGTGTTGCTATTTCCAAATACGACATAGTTAAACGTTGAACCTGGTTTTGCGATGAAGTTAAGAAATGCGAAGGGCTCGTTACTATCATAACCGGACCCCTGCTGGCCATAATAGTCGCTAGCCGCGTAGTTCGTTCCCCCGATGGTTGTGATCGTTGTACTGTCTTTAGGCAAGATGGCGACGAGTGCGGCGGTGCTGTAATACCCCACAAGGGTGCTGCCATTGTAGAACCACAACTGATTGTAGATATCGCCGGCATTCCAAGATAAGCCAAAATACGAATCCTGGCGTGGCAGAGCAAGTGTGACCGGCGTAGTGTTGCCACTTTCTGCTCCTATTGCCGCATAATTTCCTGGCGCCTGAGAAGTAGCAAATGCCTTGTTACTGTAAGCGTCATTTTTAATAATGCCCAAAGTATCGGTTGGGCTTAGCTCGAAAGTGCCGACAGGCGATGCCAAGCTCGATGTCAGATCTACCGGTGCGGACAGCGTTGTGAATATGTTGTCGAAGCCGTACGATACCAGGCTGGCGTGTGTAATGCTTGTATACACGGCGCCAGTATTATCGCCCGGAGAATTTAGGTAAGCGGAAAGCTGTGCAGATGCTGGCTTGCAGGCGCCAAGAACGATGACTGCGGCAATTGAGGCAGCAGAATTTCTAATACTAGATAGCACGATCGGTCTATGCGGCATAGTGTTAATATTCCCTTCCGTGACACCTCGATTGCTCAGTCACAGCACGGATCTTGGAGACCTTATACTGCCCGCAACACATGATCGCCGGATGCCATAGGTATGTTCCAAACCTTTTTTGAATGCACCTTGTACTGAGTTCTATTGAAAGTGTCTGACGCTAAAGCGTCACGAACATGAGGCTAACAATGAACTACTCTAACTTTAGCAAATGGAAATGGTTAGCTGCATGCGGCT
>CAIXIX010000391.1 GCA_903919615.1 uncultured Chthonomonas sp. | reverse complement strand
TGTAGGGATTTACCACCTCTCACAGTGTGCAAAATGTAGCCTCCACGCTCACAATTTGACATCTTTGCTGTCGCCGTGATACACTGCAATTGCATCCCGAGCGTTCAGAAATGGACCGGCAACCGAGTAGAGAACTACGGTGCCTTGGGCTTCGGCCCGATGTGCGCAATCAAAGCGAAAATGTCTCTTACAGGAATTAGAGCTTTCGTTTTATCGCGCCCCCGGATGCAATCTGCGTCTGGGGGCGCTTTGTTTTGTGCGGCAGTGCTGGATGCTCATATCAATCTACGACCGGGGGCAATACCTCTCGGAGTTGTACCTTAAGCCAGTGCTCTAGAAGGAGTATGAAAATGTCTGAGATTGATGGCCATACGTATTGGCACGAAGACGCCTTCGTAAGTTGCCCCATCTGCGGCGAGACCTCCACACGTGAGGACGGTCACGTTTATGCCTGCGACCACCTGGAGGTCCTCTGGTGTAACAACGTAGACCAGCAAGGTGGAATCGGATTCTGTGGTGATGACCCAGAATACAGCCACTATATCACCTATTCGATCGTGCAATTGAACCATGCCCTAATCATGCTGCGGGGCGCTACTTGGAGTGACGCGACCCCGGCCGAATCAGGTGCTGACGCTGACAGGCTCGATCGGGCGCTACGTGTATTGAAATTGGCATCTGCAACGGAAGCTCCGGCCTGGTGCAATGCATTCAAGGCCGATGGTGCCGCAGACGATTGGGAGTTCCGCGAATGCTTTTCAGAGCTCTTCTGGCAAGTTTGTCACGATTATTATGGCGACCGCATGACACATGAATGCTTTTCCGGCACAGTGTGGTTCGCGCTGTGGTCTACGGACACAACCAGGCCCGACGCCGAACCGGATGAACGGCTAAGTAGATGGCCCCATGGCCGTTGTTACCATTCGGAAAGCAAGGAGTGGGAGTGTATGTCGGCTCAACTCGATGCCTACGCAAAACTGGTACGTGACATCATCGTCCGCACCTGCGGCCCTCAGGACTGGGACGCTGTCGATGACATTCTGTTCGCCAACCTGTAGGTTGACTCAATGGGGCGTTGATCTACGTCCCCGCAAAGGAGCTAGCATGGCAAAGATAATATTCGAGGGTTGTGTGCCCCCGGACGACCCGATGTTCAAGCAAGGATTTCAGGTCTTCACGGACCCACACTATGGCACGTTCACGCAGAAGACGCCAGGCTGTCAGCTAGAAGACAATCAGGTTGAGGAGAAACGCATAGAACCGCCGGTGTTGCGGTTAGAAACAGAGGCAATTATTGAAGAATTGGATAGGGAGACCGCGACCGCGAATTTCGACAAACTGATGGATGCGTATGAAGCCGGTGGAACGGATGCAGTGAAGGAGCGATTCCAGGAGCAGTGGAAGGAGAAGAACCGCGACGTGAATGATCAGGCTGAGGATGGTAAGGATACCGAATAATAATCCCGACGTCGGGATTATTGCCTGGGCGAGAAGACAGGTCTGGTACAGCCAAAATAGTAGCGTCTCGGTTGCTCCTTCGGACGGCGCCCCACCCCATCACTACGAATGCCGACTAACGTCATTCTGAACGCATATCTGCTTATCTGCGATGTTCACCTGCACTGACGGAGGAATGCGCAGGCGCTGAATCATCGCGAGCGCCTTCATTGCTGAGAGCAGGCGTTTGTGCGCTCGATCGATTCTTTTCTGGTACTGCTCGTCCTGAGGTTCGGAAATCGTGGCAAGCTTGCGGTTATATTCGGTCTCAAAAAACACTAAGTACTCCTTGCATAAGACAATGCGTTCGGCTGCGACAAGTTCTAACGAAGTCGGATCAGACCCAACAAGGTTATCGCGATCGGCCTGCATTTTTCTTCGATGTAATTCCATCATCATCGGGTCAGCTCCACATATCAACGTAGATGCGGAGATCTGCCTTGAATCGTATATGCTTTGGAATAGGTTGGAGAACTTAAGTGCGTTGTTCTCTCCGCTCTCGATGACAGCCACCATGCGTTCTACGTCGGTAGGCTTCTGTTTACTGGCATCAACGAGTAGTGCGTCGTTGCAACCCTTTGACTCGATCAGTCTGTCATCCGCCATTTCTCTTATGTCTCCATTCACCTCGTTTGTACTGAAAGTAACCTGCCTCATTCAGTGCAAGTCGGATATGATCTCCAACGGATTTAAAATATGCGTCGAGTTCGGCTATGTGACCATCCAACTCCATCCTCTGCTCATTATCTTCCTGCTTAGCCAGCAGCCGTTCTTCACCTTCTATCTGGTCTCGTTCGGCGATCAGGTCGGCATATTCGCCGCAACCAACGTACCTGGACACGACCCTATCGCCAATCCGACGCTTACTTATGTAATACCGTCCCCCACGCTGGCGTGTCTCCCAACCCATGTTCCGAACCTCCGTTGTGCTACATAGTTCTGCATTGCCCCGGTTTGATCGTTATAGGGCAAGCCCGCTTTTGCTCCACGACTACATGCAGAGATGATGTCAGACTCGCCCGGCAAATTTCACTGGTTTGCAGTAGTGCATTGACCCTCATCCCGCTCACGAGGCTGTATCTGTCGGCATTATTCACGTTCATCGTCATGCCAATTGTCTTCGGTCCACCACTCAACATCTTCAGTTACGCTTCGCAGTTTCGCAGTTTCCTTAGGTGATCGCGAAACTGCGCCGCAATCATTGCCTTGTTCACAGCCCTGGTC
>CAIXIX010000390.1 GCA_903919615.1 uncultured Chthonomonas sp. | reverse complement strand
GCAGACCTATAAGCTTGACTGTGATGACGGCAACCCGGATAACAAGCTCCTTCAAAAACATGGCAACGAGAGCCACCTTGGCGAAGTCACATACAACATGGCTATAAGCCCTGCTGGCGACGAAATAGCTTACATTCGCCATATCCTGATCCGAGAAGGTTTCCAGGAGTATCGGAGCCGCATCTATTACATTGATGACAAAGGGGTTTTACACAAGTTCGACTCTCCCGGCCCTGTCTCCGGCCACATATTTACCCCTGCCGGGCTGGCTTGGAGCTGCGAGAGCAGCGCTTCCGGCATCCAGAATGTCTACTTAAACGAGAAGGTGATCTGTGCCCGAGCCTCAGTCGAATTTGCAGGGCCATTGATTGGCTACCGTACCGACGACGGACGCAAAGTAGTTGGTGGCGATGGGAAGATCTACGGACTCGAGTACAAATCGATCGACGGGCCATACCATGTTGGCGGCCGTGCTGCGTTCCGACAGAGGTACTGGCCGATAAGGGACTCGTTGGATGGGGGGTGGGCGGCATCGGCTCAAGACATCGCGGGCAGAACATTCCTGCTAATTGGCGGTAATGCTGAACCTGTTTCCGCCAACGTGTTCGAAGGCATGCGCAACCCGATGGTCACTTTGCGCGAAGGTGCCAAGCCGCTCTTTTTGAGACATGGCGCTGTACAGAGCGAAATTCGCGCTGTGGACAATCCTAGCGTAAAGTGTCTGGCGCAGTTTGATCAACCTGTGACCGTGATTTCTATCGATCGGCGAGGCAGGCGGATGTTGGTTCAGTCAATTGCCACAGCAACGTATTACTACCTCGATCTTACGACAGACTATTCTGAACGAATCAATTTGCCGCGTGATTGGCAACTCAATGAGTGTGACTGGAATCTCGATGGCACACTCTTCTTAAAAACAAACAAAACGTCAACGTACAAGTTTCAAATGATTACAATTAAGGAGGTGTTCTGAAGTGAGACTACTTAGAATTGCGGCTTGCGCACTGGCCATTGCGCCAATTTGTGCCCGAGCCGACGAGTTTGATTCTGCGTTCAAACAGAAGCTGCACGAAGCATTTTCTTTACGGCATAGCAATACTGACGAGATTGTCGAGAAGTGGGGCCACTCGGGCCAGCCGAGGGAGCCCTGGCACTACATCTTTGGGCCCAAGCCTGCGTATGCAAATCCCACTCCCTATACAACAGGTGAAGAAATCGTTGACGTGCAGTTCTTGTTTCCGCACCGTGCACGCACAGAAGCGCCATTGATTGGGAACCCTGAACCTCGCACTGAAAGTACGGGACCAAAAACTGCAGCCGCTGTTGTAGTCGGAGACATTAGCCGAAACTATATTAGTCATTTATCTCACGCTAATGGAGGCAATTCCGGCTTCCGACCGATTGAGAAGCTTTACACATCTGGTAAGCGCACAGAATTGCCTTGCACCTTCGAGTCAATCCTGCGTGAAGTTCGCGGTGACCAGACAGGAACATGGTATGTGCTTCGCGACGACATTGTGGCAGTCGTGACTCCTGCTTCTCGCGGTGCAGTATCGCCTCAGTCCAATCCGTGGAAAGTTAGGTGTCTGTTTATCGGGAGAATTGAAGGCTCCGATGATATTCTGGAGATAAATACGGACTTCTACGAGTTCGACGTGGAGTCCAAGAAGCGATACAACTCAAGATCCGGATCCGATCAGGAGTACGTTATCTTGCATGCTCCAGAGCAAGCACATCCTGAATGGAGTGTGGTAACTTCCGTTCGTCTGGGTAAAATGCAGCAAGTGACGTCGCCTTCGGAATACACGTACCTGAAATTGGAGGAAGGACTGAAGGCCGTCAATGACGTGGCGGCGCTTCCAGTACCTGTCGGCCGAACGCGAACAGGAGTGGTTACCGTTCCGGATGGCAAGGACGTGGCGACATTGATTAGCGGAAAATAGAAGCCTGTCAAGCTACCTACATGTCGTCATTCGGACTCACGCAAAAGTTGCGGACGGCTGAAGAAAGTCAACGTGTTACAGCCCTCCGCACTTCCAGCGGCGACATAAACAGTTGAGCTCCAGGAATAGCTAACAGTAAATCATTGTGCGGTGGACTCAGCCGATAAGACTATAACAGGCGGAATTCTACCTTCCGGCGGAATCTGTCTAGCCGGCGCCTCGCTCGTAACACGCAATCGAAATGCGTGAACCTTTGCAGTAAGATGGTGGTCGCACGGCCTATGCCACGTAAACGGTAGACTGGTCTCGCCGCCATTATTGGCGGCGATCGAAGTGTCTCACGGCCTCGCCAATCCACGATCCAGCCCAAACGCCTTAGTCCGGCGAACGCGCACTTCGCGGATCGTACTCTTTTCAATCTGCTCGGTATCCATCGCGCCATAGGTATCTTTGAGGCGCGCCAGCGGCTCGGCGATCGTCACGCTGAGCCACGGAAGCCAGCTCTTGACGCCGTGTCCCCGAACTGGGCCCAGTGTGAGCGCCTCGGTTAAGAGGCCGAAGCGCGCATATCCGAGCGATCCATCCCAGTCCATTATCTGCTTGGTTCTACGCAGCAACATGGAGGCAGAATCGCGGAAATGTGTTTCGCCGGTCAGCAGGCTAAGCCGGTAGAACAGAAACGGGGATGCGGCCATGTAGTTGTCTGCACCAGAGTGGCCCGTTGCGATGAGGCTGAGGCCGACAGTGCTCCTGCCTTTAGGAAAGATCACTTCGGGATCTCCTGCCGGCATAGGGATATCTCGTAGATAGACCCACGTCTCAGCGTACCACGCGGACTGCTCTGCAGCCTGGAGCCATCGAGGTTCCGCGTTGAGATCGTATAGCGCCAGAAAAGCATCGAGACTGAGCATCCCTGCCTCTTTATCCGCCACATTCGGGTTATCGGGCGTACCGCCGACATAGGCGTAGGCCCGATGAACGGTCTGCCAGCAGAACTCACCCGCGCGCTGTGCAGCGTCCCGATATCGAGTATCGTGGGTAACTGCGTACATATCAACAAGTGGGCGGATGGCCCGGATGGTTGTATCTGCGCTGCGGTCTAGAACAGCTCCCTCTATCGAATACGATCGGCTCCAGGACCCTTCGGCTGACTGCTGCGTCAACAGCCAGTCCGCCCACGATTTGCAGAAGGCGAGCCATTCCGGATGCTGCATTCCCCTCTTGCGCTCGACGCTCCAGGCCTGAAGCAGACCCGTGATGCCATCGCCAGCAACGCGCAGATACATCGGGTATCCACGCCAGGTAACCTTGCCATCCGGCTGTACATCATACCAGGTGCGCAGCACGCCCGATGGCGCTCGAGAGTTATGAACCCAGTAATCGATCAGCTGCTCAGCGTTGCGCACCACTGCGCTGTTGTCTGTTTCAATGCCGTATCGCAGGATCAGCGCTGCTGCCGGCAGCGCATCGCCAACAAAGCCCATCTGGCAGATTGTATCGTATGCCTCGCCAGTGGGAACCCTCACGGCAAACGGCAAACTGATCGTACCATGATAGGGTTGGCATACGGCGGAAAGCAGAGCTAGGCTTGAAGAGTAAACCTTGTTCAAATCGGCGGAACCGGGTTTGCATGCTGCCTGCGTATATGCCGCGCTCCACGATGATTTGACGACTTCAGGAAAGCTATCGGCAAGTGACAGACCAAACTGAAGGCGATAGGTCTGGTTGAAGCCTACAGCGATGGGATGGCTGCGAAGAGCCCACCGATCGCCTTGAACCGATGGACCGTATACGTAGGTTCTCTCACCTTCGGTACCTGGATACTGAAACGCCGGCTCCAAAGGCGTGGTGGAAGCGAAGCCAAGCGATCCGAACTGCATCCGCGCATCGATAAGCCGTTTGAGACCATCTTCACCGGCGAACGTATCAGGCAATCCCCCAACACGCAGTAGCGACAGCGTGACACTTGAATTGCGCTGCCGCAGTGCAAGGAGCGGAAAAGGGAGCCGGTCCTCGCGCACAAGAATGGTGCGGTCGTCGAGGTGGCTTGCCAACGCAGTTGGCGGCACGTGCGTGTTCTGGCCGTACCAGACTCCGGGCATCAGCACGTCGCAATCTGTAATCCTGGTTGGGCTCGGGGCGATCAGCGAGAACCGGGAGGAGAAAGCTGCATCCCCTGCGCCTTTCGCAAGCACCGTCACCTGTCGCTCGATCTCAAAGCGCTCTCCGGCTTGGACCCGATACCGGTCTGCAAATTGAAATCGGCTGCCTCCGGGGCTCGTGATCGATCCCGAACAGACAATCTCCTGGCGCTCTCGGCGGACCTCCGAATAGGCGTTAGAAAGCCAGTCCGCCTTGCCGGCCGCATCCACCAGCTCAATCGCCATCGGGCTCTTCTGTTCGAATGAGGGCTGCGCAGCCTCAAGCCCAACTGAAAGTCCGTACCGACCAAGTGCAATCTGGTTGAAACTAAGACGAGTGTTGCCAGCGACGAGTGCAGTAAGCTTCTGGCGCGGCTCACAAGATGAAGCAAGGGCAGATTGAAGCGCTAAGAAGGCGGCGCATACTATTCGCAGACAAGTTGCTGATTTCAACTACGTACTCTTTTGTAGCGGCAGGGTGAAAATAGAGGCAGTAACGGTAGTTTTATCCCAGCCGGTACTGCACTCCCTTCCCTGGCGCCCAACGCGTGCACCAGATTACGGATAGTGCCCACTGCTGACTAAGATTGATTCTCCAAGTCCTCCCAGTATAGAACTCTGAGTCCCGCCAGCGGTATTTGTGTTGCCGCCACTAACTGACGACTGTACGGAGGTGGCCCTATTTCGAGCGCCGCCGAGCACGGTGGAATTCCCTCCGCTGGCTGTGTTGCTGTCACCGCCGACGACACAGTCGAATTGATATGCCGCATTGTTATTCGTCCCGCATACAACTGTTGATGAGTAACCGTTCGCAGAGTTGTTGAATCCTCCGAGTACAGTTGAATAGCTCTTGAAGCTGCCGTTATTCTGTCCAAACACGACGCCTCCAGCTTGCGAATAACTATTCCATGCGCCAACAATCAAGTTATGACTGCCTGTGCGAGTGTTGCCATTCGAGTTGAATGCCTCGTTGTATCCAACGATGAGGTTGCGAGGCCAGTTAGTGTACCGCCGCCGTCGTTTGTGCTGCCCGTTCCATCCTGCACCCAGACGTTGCATCCTGTGATAAATGTAGCTGGATACCCATTCATATCTGTGCCGGAAGTAATGTACTTAGTGTTACTAATTACTCCTGCGAGGGTGACGCCAGTGTCATGCATCTCTGAGGTGAGTGAGGATATTGAGTTGGCGAAACCGGCACTGGAAGTCTGTAGGTCTGTAATCGCACTGCTATTGTTATTGACTGTTGTGGTCAATCCGGCAATGACAATATTTGCGCCATCTAATGGGACAACCCCATACGGATCGGTCGCGGTGTTTCCGTTCCCGCCGAGGACGATCGAGTTTGCGGCATTCGTAGTATTGCTCGCGCCTCCAGCAATTGCCGATGAGGCGCCGTTCGTCTGGTTACCATATCCGCCCGTTACAGAACTTGCCGTACCAGATGCAGTATTATTCTCCCCGCCACCCACATATGTTGAGCTTCCAGATGCAAGATTGGCATATCCGCCGCTAATTGCAGAAGAACCTCCACTCGCGATATTTGAGTTGCCTCCTGTGATCGATGCACCGGGACCGCTTGCAGTGTTCTGGCCGCCTCCACCAATGTACGTGGAGTTGGCAGATGCCACGTTCTGATACCCGCCGCCAATATTTGCGTAGGCTCCACTCGCAGCGTTCCCGAAGCCACCTTCGACACAGGCGAACACACCGGTGATCGTGTTATCGCTGCCTGCGGCAATACCGCCCCAGCTTGAGAACGAGTTCTGAGACCCAAGTATCAGATTATGACTGCCCGTGCGGATATCGGTATTTGGTGTGTCGTTACGCAGCTCATTGTAACCGATCATTACATTCCCGAGCCCATTTGCGGTCGCGGTTGCACCGGCGCCATTGGTGATAACCAGGTTCGCGCCAGATATCGTCATTGTTGTGCCTGCAGTCGTTACGTACTTTAAGGTGCTCTGCAGAGCTGTTATCTCTGCCTGCAGCTGCGCCGATGTTTGTGATACCGCGGCTGGGCGCGTCACAAAGAACGCTCCAAGTACCATCGTGCCAAGCAGCAAGGCGGCAATCCCTTTTTGCCGATGTTCAGTGCGTTGCAGGCGCTGCTCTGAGATCGAAGCGCGCCGTTCCGACAGCTCTAGCCTTCGCAAGATCTCAGGTAAATCTGGGGACGGGCTTATCATAGGATTTTCATTGCTCCTTCGGGGTGAAACGACCGCATTGAGCTCAGTGGATCTCGAAAATAACAGATGTGATCCGCCAACAAGCAATTCGTGCAGGGTACGCTCTACTCCTCTATTCGAACAGCTAGCCTACGCCGTGCAGCCAAAAAGCCAATTACAAAAGACTCGCATTAAAACTACTTTTAACAACCGCACAGTTCAATTCTTGAGCAGTGCTGCAAAACCTGAATCCTGGTACATATTCCCGGGAAACTCGACCTCATTGAGGCATGCTAAACTGGAAGAGCCCGGACACCATTACGTCTTCAATCGCGTTCTAGACTACTGCTGCCGGCGAACCATCTCTGCTATCCAGATCGGAGCAAAAGGCGACGTGCATCCCTTTGGCGTTGGATAATCGCGAAAGGCTCCGACTGTTTCACCAATCGAAATAGCGCGTGCTCGGTGTTCTGCAAAATGAATACCGATCTCCGCAAGGCAGTAGTTCATCGTCCACTGCACCAACACCGGAACGTCAGGCATCTCCTTTGAAATCCGGTCAAGCAACGCGCCCAAATCGAGACCCTTTGGATCCTTTTCGATTCGTTCTGCAGTCAGGCTCCATCCAGCGCGACTGAGCATAATCTCATTCGATATCATCCACTTCTGTCGCAGTAGTTCCTTAGCTGGGTGAAGTTTAACCACATAGCCAGTTAGCCAGTCTGCCAGTTGGCTGCAAGTGACGGCTTGAACCATTGATTCGAGTTCAACTGGGCCAATTTCCTTAGGTCGGAACAAAAGCGTAGCAAGGAGCATCGCGTCGAGATTGCCGGATTTCCAAAGCGCTGCGGCCAGCTCAGAATTGACGCCAATTCGCTTGGCTATCGCCCGAATCTCACCTAACTTTACGCCGTACTGGTTTTCGCCCGCGCCATGCCTAACACTTAGGTCGCGCACCTTTGCGGTGCCGAGCGCCTTCAACTGGTCTAAAATCTCGTCTGGTGTCATACATGGCATTTTACCTTAATGTAAGTTTTATCGATCGTTGTTAACTGGAGAAAATGAGACAAAAATACAAAAGTTCATTTCCCCGTTGACATCTACGATAACCTTCGTATATAATTGAATACGAACTACTTCGTAGGTTTCTGAAAGGTCGATTGATATGGTTGACGATACACCGAACCCCACGCCAGCGGAACTGGAAATACTACGGCTGCTATGGCGTGAGCCCGGTTTGACGGTTAGAGAAGTGCACGACAGACTGACTGGAAAGTCCACAGGTTACACAACCGCTCTTAAGACAATGCAGATCATGCTGGAAAAGAGACTGGTTAAACGCGAGCCTATTGGTAAGGCGCACAAGTATTTTGCGCTGATTCCGCAAGCCCAGGTACAGGGTAGCCTTGTGCGAGATTTGCTCGACAGGGCATTTGAGGGAGCATCACGTAACCTGGTGTTGCGCGCACTTTCGGAACGCAGGCCGTCTTCGGACGAGCTTGCAGAGATCAGGCAGATGCTCGACCAACTGGAAGATGAGTCAAAATGACCTCCGTAATAAGCTCTTCGTCACAATATTTCTTGCGGATTCTTGCCCTAACACTGCTGCATTCGGTTTGGCAGGGCGCTGCAGTTGCAGGGCTGCTTGCACTGTGTCTCGCACTGATGCGAAAACACGAAGCCGCTACGCGTTACGCAACAGCAGTCGTCGGTCTCTTCACCTTTATCTGCCTTCCACTCATCACCGGAGCCTATATCGCGCACTCACAATCGGCCCAACGGCTCGAAGCTCGAGCAAATCAAGCACGGCAGCAATCCGAACAGAAACCACGGTTTGCTCCGATTGTCGAGTCGTCCGAACTTAGCCCTGTTTCTCAGTCTGCCCATGTAGTCGGGCACCTCGAAATCGCAAAATATGCCCGTCCAATCGTAATATTCTGGCTAACCGGAGTTCTGCTGCTTTCACTGCGTGGTTTCGCGGGCTGGGCTGTTCTCCAGTTGTCGCTTCGCAATCGCCACTCTGAAATTGAATCGTCGCTTGCGTCGTCGCTTCGAAAAGCCGCCGCCTCTATTGGCGTGCGGAAATTGCCCCAGCTTATCGTCACCAATGGCTCGCACTCCCCGTACATGTACGGCCTCCTGCGTGCAACGATCGTACTGCCCGTATCGGCTCTCTCTTCACTATCAGTTCCGATGGTAGAAGCAATCCTTGCCCATGAACTAGCGCATATCAGGCGACACGACTATTTTGTAAACATCGTGCAATGTATTGCTGAAACGGCCTTCTTTTACCATCCGGGCATTTGGTGGATCTCGCGGTCCATTAGCGTTGAGCGCGAAATCTGCTGTGATGAACTCGTCGTTGCAACACTCACTGATTCTACTCTGTATGCTCGCGCCCTCGTTGGTCTTGAGGTTTGGCGATCTGCCCGGCCCGCGCTTGCCGCTTCCGACGGGTCACTGCGATTTCGCATAGAGCGAATACTGGGCCGCAGTTCATCAGTCCGAGACCTTCGAGGCCAAACCATAGTTTCTGCAGCAGCAGCGGCAACAATTCTCGCAACGATTGTTTTTGCTCAGTCGCTCGGGATTGCGCAGTCCGATCTTAAAGGCAATGCAGATAGCCGCACAGACCTGTGGACGCAAGTGCCTTCAACAGCGTCGATGGGGATGGACAATTTACTGCATGGTCCTGGAATTGTGATCACGTTGAATGATAGCGCTTTGCTTAAAAATGCGAATCAGAACATGGGCCTCATTCACGACAACGATCTTCAGCGCCTAACAGAGGAACTATGGACGGCCCGGCCGTCAGCGATATCAATCGGAGACAGCGCCGTTACACGGCAATCAGTCATACGATGCACCGGTCCCGATATCTTTGTAGATGGCATCGCACTTAAGCCTCCATATATCGTGAAAGCGCTTGGCAACCCGGATGCACTTCGCGAGGCCACCGGCCTGCGGACAGGAATTCTGCAACAGATGCGCAGAACAGATCCTGCCATGGTCGACGAAATAACATCCAATTCTGTTTTGATGCCATCTCCTAAATCATCCATAGCCAGGCAATATAAGATAAGAATGCGAGTTATCAGGTCAGACATGTCTGCTGACGGAACGCTCAAGGAAGCCGTTATTTTCGAGCCATCCGTCACCACGGGGCTAAAGACACCGGCCAGTGTAAACGTAAAGATGAACTCCGCACCCGCGAACGAGTTCCGAATTGATGCTACTCCTGAAGCCGAGGCAGGCGGCATGATCCAGATCTCGACTCGGTTGGCTGTGATTGGCGGAAATCGCAGCGGTTCGATGACAAACACGTGCTGGATTACACATGGAGGGAAGACTCTTGTTTCGGGGGTTACCTTGTCGCAAGACTCAGAGATGCACAAAGCCGCGGGGAGAGGGCAGGTTCTCCGAGGACACGGACCCTATACCGCTTATTTCTTAGAAGTTATGGTGGACTAGATAATTCGTCGTGATACCCATTTTGCAGCGATGAAAGCGTTCGATTGTATTGTCGCTTTGATCCATCGTGTATCGATGCAACAGGGACACTGAGAGGAGGCAAACACGGCTCGATGTAACCGGACGGATCACTTGCTGAACGTTCGGAAATATCTATAGCATTCTCGCGCGCGCGTGCGCGCGCGAGATTTCGAGTAATACCCACACTCAAACTGTACTATCCCGGGAGAAATAGTCCGGACTCAAACCTGGAAAGGGAATTCGAGTAATGTTTCGTTATCGCAATATCTGCGTTTCAACAGTAGCTGTCACTGCCGCCCTATTGACACATTCGCCAGTATTCGCTCAGTCGATCTTATCGCCGTTTAGCGCCAATTACACGCTTACTGACATCGGCTCAGCGCTTACGGTGCCAGCCAGTTACGGCGGCATGACATTTCTGAATGCGAGCACTCTGCTCATTGGCGGAAATGCGGACCGCAGTTCGGCTGGAATATACGCAGTACAAGTAACCCGAAATGGAGCCGGACACATCACTGGCTTTTCCGGTACTCCGAGTTTATATGCTACAGCAGCGGGGATATCGGGCAATAACGGGATCGATGGCGGCCTCGTTTTTGGGCCCGGCGGCGATCTGTTCTATACGAGCTACTCAGATAATTCTATTGGAGAAATTAAGCCTGGCAGCAGTTCCCCCAACAAGCACATTTCACTAAGCAGCCTGGGAATCCCGGCGTCGACCGGCGCACTTTACATCGTACCTTCTGGATTTGCTGGCGCAGGTGAGGTGAAAATTGTTACTTACGGCTCAGGAGAGTGGTTCAGCGCAGCACTGGCGCCTGATGGCTCCGGCACCTATAACATCACGAACGTAACTCAGCCGTATAATCCAAACTCTAGCTTCCACATTGTCTTCCCCTCGTCTGGCGAAGGCTTCGTCTATGTCCATTCCGGAAACCCAAATTTCACCGCGGATACCATGCTAATAGCGGGAAGCAGCGGGATCGATTCGTATCAGCTAAACGCTAGCGGTGATCCTATCCTGAGCACAGGGCACTACTTCGCGAGTATTTCAGGAGCGGAAGGCACCGCATTCGATCCTGTTACGGGAGACCTACTCGTTGATACTTATGGGAATGGCAACCAGATAATGCGCATCTCCGGGTTCAATGCTCCGCCGCACAGTACACCGGAGCCCGGCGCAGTTGGCCTCTTGATGGGAAGCGCCCTCGCAGGCGCAGCAGTATTGCGAAAGCGACGACGCGGCTAGTCGCAACATCGCCCGATCGGAAATTGACCCGATCGGGCGGGACATCCTTTCAATTCGAAAATCAAGTCGTGTCGTGCAGATCTTTAAGCTTCCTGCGGCAATGCAGGCGTCGTCGTAATGGAGTAATCCTCTACTACCGGCATGCTGAGCAGGTAGTTCTTGGTGTACTCGACCGCATCGGCGCCGATGCCAGCCTCCGAAGTGGCAACAACTGCCCAATAACCATCGTGACACAGTGCATCGGCACTGTCGTCATATCCACGATGCTGGCTCAGGTTCGTCTGCAGCAGATCATACTCAACTTGCCGTATCGCTTCTCCAATTTCGTGTCGAAACCGGAAATAGAGGACAATCCGTGGCGTAACCTGCGGTGGCATAGCCGAAATATTTAGTCCAATGTGGTTCATTCTGTGCCTCCGGGCGACTTTCTCTTTGGGCACGCGCCATTACGATTCATACCGGTCAGGGACTGGTGAATTGGATATTAGTCCCTCGTCAGATACCTGAGTGCCCAGTCGTTTGCGGCCCAGCAACGCGACGTGCTGTTAGTTGCGAAGGTTCCTCAATCTAGTTTGGCGCCCATTGCGGCAGGACAAATGCCTGTCAATCGATAATATACGCTTCGCTCGCCATCGCATTACCGGGCGCGCCAGGTCATTAACTCCCGAGTTTCGCCCGGAGCGTAACTTTCTATGCGTTTCTTTCCATATGGCAAAGCGGCCTTCAGTTTTCTGGTCATCGCCCTGTTATCTGGCGGATGGCTCGGCTGGCAGAGCCTCGCAGCAGGCCGCAAGCATCTGCCACCAGGCACGCACAAAATTACCTTCTGGGTATTTGCAGACGTCCATTACGATGCGTATAAGAAGGCGATACCAGCCTTCGAGGCCGCACACCCCGGCACGCACGTTGACCTTCAGCTTGTCTCAAATGATGGCCTTGCTGCACGTCTGCAGAACGCGTTTCTCGCCGATCTCGATGTACCGGATATGGTTGAGATCGAGATCAGCTCCTCAGGCACCTTCTTCCGCGGCCCGCTCCGCGATGTTGGCTTTGCAGACCTAACCGATCGAATCCACAGCTCCGGCCTCTGGGATAAGATGGTTCATGCCCGGTTCGCCCCGTATACGAACCGCGGCCGTATCTTTGGATTGCCTCACGATGTCCATCCGGTTCAGCTTGCATACCGTCGCGATCTGGTGGAGAAGCTGGGCATCGACGTTAGTACGATTCACACGTGGGACGACTTAATACGCTATGGGAAACAGGTGACCATTCCTGGTCAGCGCTACATGATCGACCTGAACGATAGCGGCGGTGATAACCTCGAAACCTTCCTGTTTCAACGTGGCGGCGGCTACTTCGATCCCGATGGGCACTGCATCATGGATAACGAAATCGCGGTTAAAACCATGTGCTGGTATGTACCGATGGTTGCCGGTCCGCATCGTATTGGCAATAGCCTTGGATGGGGGCAGGTACTTACCAAAGCTGTTGAAGATGGCTATGTTCTCTTTCTGGTCTGCCCGGACTGGCGGTCCAGAGGATTCCAGAAAGACATTCCGCGTGTATCCGGTAAGATGGCGCTCATGCCTTTACCAGCGGTTGAGCCCGGCGGGATTCGCACATCCACATGGGGTGGAACCATGCTTGGCATTACGAAAAGATGCAAGGAGCCGGATCTAACCTGGGCGCTCGCGATGCACCTGTACCTGGATAAGGCGCAACTGGCAGAGCGATTCCGGCAAACCAGCATTCTCCCAGCGATGCGCGAAGCCTGGAACCAGGAGGCGTTTCACGAGCCCAATGCGTTCTACAGTGGTCAACCTTTGGGCGATACCTATGCAGCGCTGGCTCCAGATGTTCCATTTCAGTACACAAGTCCATTTATTGGAACTGCAAAGGCAAAGCTCGGCGCGGCCTTAATCTCCTGTGTGCAGGAGTACAACAAGCATCCAGACATGGATCTTGAGAAGTTCGCGAGAGCCGCGCTCAAAGAGAACGCAGACGACGTCCGTAAGCTCATCAACCGAAACCCATACTGATCTTATAAATGACAACAAACACAGCAAACAAAGAGGCACGCTGGTTTACGCTGCAGCACAAGGTGGCGCCCTATCTTTTTCTGGCGCCGTTCCTTATAACCTTTGTTGTCTTCGGCTGCTATCCCATCCTGAAGAGCTTACAGCTATCCTTGTTCGCGACAAACGGACCAAAGAGCCACGTCTTTATTGGCTTCAGCAACTATCGGTTTCTGGTTAACGATGCTGATTTCCGAACTGCAGTTTGGAACACACTCGTCTATGCATTCTGGTCCGTGTTCTTTCAGCTGCCGCTTGCCCTGGGTCTTGCGCTGCTCCTCTCACAAAAATGGGTTCGCGGTCGCGCCTTCTTCAGGCTTGCTTTCTTCTCACCAAACCTAATGGGGCAAGCGTTTGTAGCAGTACTGTTTGGAATTCTCTACGTTCCTCAGTATGGGCTTGTCAACCGAGCGTTGCATACCCTCGTTCCTCACCTGGTTCCGCTCGATACAAAGTGGCTTCAGAACCCGGCGCTTGTGATGCCAGCTCTCGTTCTCGCTTCACTTTGGATGTACGTTGGTTTCAATATGATCTACTTTCTGGCTGCGCTTCAGTCTGTCGATCAGGAGCTATACGAGGCAGCGCGGGTCGACGGAGCAAACCCGTGGCATCAGTTTGTAGCGGTTACGGTGCCGGGTATTAAGCCCGTTTCGGTGTTCGTTCTCGTAACGGCGACAATTGGCTCCTTTCAACTCTATGAGCTGCCCTACCTCATGCTTAACAACTCCGCTGGCCCTAAGAACGCAGGACTTACGATTGTGATGTATTTGTTCCAGAACGGTTTTGTAACTGGCGACCTGGGGCTGGCATCCGCGATTGGCTGGACCCTGGCGCTGGGAGTG
This sequence comes from uncultured Chthonomonas sp., assembly GCA_903919615.1. Lineage (GTDB taxonomy): Bacteria > Armatimonadota > Chthonomonadetes > Chthonomonadales > Chthonomonadaceae > CAIXIX01. The sequence goes on along the minus strand of CAIXIX010000390.1, from coordinate 3,342 downwards.
CTGGTAATTAGCCTGATCCAATTGAGACTAACAGGATCGATGAACTCGGAAGCGAGGGAATCGAAGTGACAAAGAAAACGCATAGCGATGAGAGACTGACCGCCGGTAGGATCTGTACCCACATTGGCCTATTTGTGCTGGCTGCAATCGTACTGACGCCACTTGTTTGGCTGATCGCCTCAACGACGAAAGGCAAGAACGACCAGTTCCATTACACGTTTTTCGCGCCAACCATTTCTGCACAAAACTATATTGAGCTGCTTCACAAGACGGAAGTGTTTCAGCGAAACATCTGGAACAGCATGTTCCTTGCCAGCACCACCGTGCTGGTGCAGCTATTCTTCTCTTCGTTAGCGGGATTTGCACTTGCCAAATACGATTTCAAAGGCAAAAGACCGATTACGATCGTGATGCTAGCAACCCTGATGATCCCCGGGCAGCTGACAATGGCGCCCCTATTTGAACTGCTTCATCGGCTCGGACTTGTTGATTCCTACCTTGGGCTGATCATTCCAGGGGCAGTGAGCGTATTCGGCATCTTTCTGTTTCGACAATCGATCCTGCAAGTGCCGGATGAGTTGCTGCAGGCCGCGCGTATTGATGGCTGTTCCGAATTTCGCATCTACTGGGACATTGTAATGCCTGTGTCCCGCCCGATGATCGGCGCCTTCTGCCTCATCAGCTTCATGGGTACCTGGAATAGCTTCCTCTGGCCGCAAATCATCCTTCACAATCGAGAGCTCTTCACGCTGCCGATTGCGTTGAGCCAGATGATTGGCACCTACAGCCAGGAGTACGGCATGTTGATGGCGGGCACGCTGGTGAGCGTACTCCCGGTTGTCGCGCTGTTCCTTGCCCTGCAGAAAGAGTTCGTCGCCGGCCTCACGGCTGGTGCGGTAAAAGGCTAACCAACAACCGGCAATAATCTCTTCCGGGTTCCCTTTTCCCTCGTCCCGCTTCCCGGCGCTGTACGAAGTTGTTGACTCATTTATCGTACATTGCGTATCAATCTGCACATTAATCGCATCTTGATTATGTCAATTGTCAACTTCAGGGTTTGCCACTCCCGAGTGGCACTTCCCGTTGTAGTTTTTCAATCGTAACCTACCTCTACGGGAGAAGTATGTTTTATGAGAAAAATCGCATTCGTGGCGGGCCTTACGCTGCTCAACTTAAACGCGATTATCGCTGCGCCTGAATCTGCCGCAGCCCAACGGCCTGCACCTATGCCGCCTGCGACCGGCAGGCTATTTCTGGCCATCACAAACGGAGATTATGCCGCCGTATCTGCACAGCTAAAAGCAGGTGTTGATCCGAATACAAGAAACTGGCTGGGCTTTACACCACTGATGTGGGCAGAAGTCCGAGGGCAGGAAGGCGCTTCGAACGAGCTGATAGCTAGAGGCGCCCATATCAACGATGACAGCCCCTATGGATCTGCATTGACTTTCGCGCTTATTGGCAGACATGAAAAACTGGCGCTAGATCTTTTGAACCGAGGTGCAAAACCTCATCCGAGCCGCACGGATGGCGCGACACCGATGATGTATGCTGCCGCCGACGGATATCCTGCAGTTATCAAGGCATTACTTGGCAAGCATGATGCGATCGATACGAAGGATACCGAGGGCGATACGGCGCTAGACTATGCGGCAAGATATGGGCAACTCGATTGCGTTCGAACCCTGCTTGCCGCAGGTGCGAACCCAAATATCGCAGATGAGAGAGGCAGAACTGCTCTGATGGAGGCTGCGGCAAATGGGCGAGCCTCAATCGTTGCGGCGCTTGCTGCATCGCATGCGAATGTACTTGCAAGGGATAAGAGCGGCAATTCTGCCATGATGCTGGCTGCGCGTTACTGCTCGGACCCGGCAGTTGCCGTGGCGCTTGTTAAGGCGGGCGCCGATCCAAATGCAGGCGATCCTCATGGCGCAACACCTGCAGCCGTCGCAGCACGACGAGGTCACACGGCAGTCGTTGCGAGTCTCGCAGAGTATTCCAACACGAAGGCGCCTGTGCTGACTGTAGCGAGAGACACGCGTTCGTCAATCGCTTCCGGGCTAGAACTCATCCAACACGGAATGAAATCTTTTGCGGGTATGGCAGGCTGCAACTCGTGCCATCATCAGGGGCTCGGTCTCACGACGCTCGGAATGGCTGCCGACAAGGGTTTTCGAGTGGATGGCGCGCTCATAGGCGCCTACATGCATGGGCTTGCCGAGGATGGCGAAGCGCAGGGAGCGCTCACTCATACCGCCCTCATGAAGCCAGAGCTATCCTGCATGGTACAGGCTGTTGATATTGGGGATCATGCGATTGGAGGCGGCTATCTGCTAGGTGCGTTAATCGCAAACCATGTGCCGGCAAATCCCGGATTTGCGGAAGCAGCGCTCTTTCTCTGCAAGGAGCAGAAGCCAGATGGTCGTTGGACATATGGCATGGACCGGGAGCCAATGCAGGGCAGCCAGATTACAACCACGGCGCTTGCGCTTAACATTTTGAAGGCTTACGGCGATCCAGCATCCTCCGAGGTAACCATGCATGTCGCGAAATCAAAAGCATGGCTATTAAGTTTGCATCCAACTGATGCGGAAGGCAGTGCAATGCGTCTTGTTGGATTGGCTTTTTCAGGAGCGGAAGAAGCGGACAGGATGGCTGCGGCGAAAGAGCTGTCGGCACTCCAACATGGCGATGGCGGATGGTCCCAGCTGCCTTCCATGCCATCAGACGCTTATGCCACAGGCGTCGCAATCCATGCGCTGCGTTCAGCAGGGAATGTTGCTGCAGCCAATACAACGGTTGCAAAGGGAGTGAAATACCTGTTACAGCACCAGGACGAAGACGGCAGCTGGTATGTAAACAAACGCACCAACTCTTCTAACAACTATTTCGATGCAGGTTTCCCGCACGGTGAATCGCAGTATTCATCGTTTGCCGGCACGTGTTGGGCCGTAATGGCGCTCATGGAGACCCTTGAACCGAAGCAGACGGCTTCACGATAGCCTGTTGCGAATCGCCCCTCTCCCAGCCTTATCTTGTTTCATAGCGCTAGAGATAATCGGGGCTAACTATGTATCATATCTCTGCCATGTTCCGGAGGCGCGCTACCCTGTCCCCTCCGTGTTCTCTGCCGCGCCCGAGCGTGCGAGGGAGGCAAGCGGAAAGAGGTGAGCCCTAGCGAGCAAATGTGGGGTGTTCTCTGGAGCGCCCGAAGAATGAGGGTCCGAGCGGTAGAGCTAGGTCGGGGCTAACTATGTATCATATCTCGGCCATGTTCCGGAGGCGCGCATTTAGTCCCCTCTCCGTGAGCCCTAGCGAGCAAATGTGGGAGGGGTCGGGGAG
>CAIXIX010000389.1 GCA_903919615.1 uncultured Chthonomonas sp. | reverse complement strand
CTGTAAAGTGGACCCATCAGTCAAGACACTCAGCCGGCTAATTTAAGCTGTGTCCGTTTCCACTTCAGCAGCTGCCCGGCGCTGCCCCGTATTACCGTCTTTCTTCCGCTCCTGGTTGGCGTCGTCGAACTTGTCGACGATCAGCGCGCCGCCTCCGACGCCGATCCGATAGACGTGATCAGGCGTCTCGTAGCCCAATGCCTGATGCGGACGAGCTGCGTTGTAGAACGCGAAGTACTGCGCCAGTCCCACCATCAACTCGGCCATGCTGGCGTACCCCTTCAGGTACACATCCTCGTATTTCACGTTGCGCCACAAGCGCTCGACGAAGATGTTGTCCAACGCCCGTCCGCGCCCGTCCATGCTGATCGCCACGCCTTCTCGCTTGAGCACGCCGGTAAAGGCGTCGCTGGTGAACTGCGAACCCTGGTCGCTGTTGAACACCTCGGGCCTGCCGTGGTGGCGCAAGGCGTCCTCCAGACAGTCCACGCAAAACGACGCGTCCATGCTGTTGCTGATGCGCCAGGCCAGCACTTTGCGGCTGTACCAGTCGATGATCGCCACCAGGTACGCAAAGCCGCGCGCCAGCCGGATATACGTCAGATCTGTGCTCCAGACCTGATTCGGCCGCGTGACCGCCACCCCGCGCAACAGGTACGGATAGACCTTGTGCTTTGGGTGCGGCTTGCTCGTCGCCGGCCCCGGCGCCATGCCCGCCAGGCCCATCTCCCGCATCAGGCGCTGCACGCGCTTGCGGTTGACGCAGTAGTCGCGTCCTCGCAAAAACACCACCATGCGCCGGCTGCCGTAAAACGGCCGCTGTGTGTATTCTTCATCGATCAGGGCACGTAGCTGGCCGTCTTCTTCGTCCAGGCATTCCTGGCGCAGCGCGGCGTCCAGCCGCCGATACACCGACGAGCGCGGAATACCCGCCAACTCGCATTGCAGCGTCAAAGGCATGTCGTCCTTCTGCTCGATCCACCGCGCCCGCTCGGCAGGACTCATTCCCCAAGCTTTTTTTTGAGCCAATCCACCTGCATCTTCAGCTTGCCGATCTCGCTGTACAGCTTGTCCTCCGGGCTGCTTTCGTCGACCGGCTTCGGACCACGCTTGACGTCGAACAGGGCCCCGGCGTTTTCCAGGATCTCCTTTTTCCACTGGCCCACCAGCACCGGATGCACGCCGTATTCCTGCGCGATTTCCGTCACTGTCTTCACTCCGCGTACCGCCTCCAACCCGACCTTCGCCTTGAAGTCGGCGGGGTGCACCCTGCGTTTTTTACCTTCACTCATTCGCTATCATCCCTTCAAGGACGACAGCTTAAACCACCGTCTCAAATTCGGGGTCCACTATAAACACCTTGCGATGGAATTCTAAGGTTGCGTGATCCTTTTTAGCCTTCTCAGCTCGCGCTTCGCGACGCAGTTCGATCAACTCATCACGTGATTTTTTCTGATCAACCCTAAACTCTCGCAACTTAGTAAAAGCTGGCTCATAGGCTGGAGGGAGACCTGCCGCATCGGATTCCGCGACAGCGTCTTCGATAGCCTTACCTACCCCTTCCATAAATTCGTCGCTGAAAATTAGTTTTTGCATGTTTTTCTTTGGCACTTCCATCTCGTCTTTCTCCCTCGATTAACCGAACAGGCGTTGATCTGGCGCGAGTATGAATTACTTTGATTCGTCTACTGAACACTGTCAAGTTTTGCAACCAAATCCTCCGCCCTTAAATGGGTGTATCGCCGCAACATCTGCATTGACTTATGCCCGCTGATAGATGCGACTTCCTGATCGCTCAACCCAGCTTCGACGAGCCGGCTGACGGCTTCATGACGCAGGTCATGGAATTTGAAATCGGTGACGCCAACTGCTTTTTTAATGTCACCCCATATTTTGTTGAAGTTGTATGGCCTGCGCTTTCCGTCCTTACCCGGCTCGCCAAAAAAGATCAGTTCAGTATTTTCGGGACGAGCCGAATTACGTAACGCGAGCCGGAAATTTTCAGTCGCTGATTTGGACAACGGCACTGTTCGTGGCAGGGTGTTTTTCGTCTCGATCAACCGTACGATACGGCGGTCCAGATCAACTTGGGAGCAACGCAGTGTGGCGATCTCTGATGAGCGCATACCAGTCTCAATGGCGATGCGAACGATCCAGCCCAACATCGGATTGGAAT
>CAIXIX010000388.1 GCA_903919615.1 uncultured Chthonomonas sp. | reverse complement strand
GCACAATTTGCGGGCAGGTCTTAGTCGTCTCTGAAGTCGATGAGGCCTGTGATGACGAGGCGATGAAAGGATAAAGCTGTAGCCCAGTAGTCGTCTAGTTGGTTGCCGCGGCGTTAAGGACGCCAAGGACGCCAACTTTGTGCGTGTATGGGCCTGGCGTTCTTCGCAGGTCATGTAGCACAAAAGCCGTCAGGTCTGTGAACTTGATGCAGCGACAGTTCTAAGTTGGTAGTATCGCTGCTTGCTGCGACCGAAGTGCCTCCAATCCACACGCCGCTAACATCGAACGCCTAAGACTGGAGCCGGCGTGGGGTTCACTGCCAAAATGACCTGAGATGGTCGATTTGGGAGGGCAACGCGGATCTCGAAGGACGCAACCTTTGTGTGTGAGCGAATGGCGTCCTTCGCCGTGTAGCACAATTTGCGGGCAGGTCTTAGTCGTCTCTGACGTCGATGAGGCCTGTGATGACGAAGCGACGAAAGGATAAAGCTGTAGCCCAGTAGTCGTCTAGTTGGTTGCCGCGGCGTTAAGGACGCCAAGGACGCCAAGGACGCCAACTTTGCGCGTGTATCGGCCTGGCGTTCTTCGCCGTGTAGCACAAGTGAATCGGTAGCGGCGGCCGGAAACAGAAGGCATCGTTTCTGATTTGCTGCGAAACGTGATCTGCTAACACCGCCAAGTCGGTGTGTGCTTAGCATTGGCGGAGTTAGTGGCCCACTTTAAGCTCAACCAAGCACGAAAATAGAGTTCTACTGCTATCTCCGCCAAGGCGTTGCGTGAAGAGATTTGGCGTTCTTCAGCGGACGCGTGCCAGATGGAAGGCGATGGCGCTGGTTTGACGCTTACCTTTAACAGTCGGTCGTAGGCTCTTGCTGAGAGCCCGAGCTGCTGGATGGCGGCACGTGTACCGTCCGGCTAAAGGCGGCGGCTCGAGAAAACGGGCGGCCGCCTTCGCGGGCGCACAAATCATGCAGTGGGTTCATCCGCATCAATATCGATAGTCTCAAGCTCGCTCTTCAAGTAATTCCGCTTATGGTGATCCGCCTGGTTCTCCACGTAACGGATCACGCTTTTCAGGGCTGACTCGCTGACCGAAACTGCACCATAAGAGCCTTGCCACTTGAAGAACTTGCCCGGCTGAGCTGTGTTAATCGCGTGAGACGACCCGCTCTTCATCTCGCGAACTACCTTCGCAATCTGTGCTGTCGAATGCAGTCTGATGAGGACATGAACGTGATCTTCTACGCCACCGATCGCAAGCACGGTGCATTTGTTCTCCTGAGATCCTGAAAGGATAACTCTGTAAGCAATACCGACGACGTCAGGCTGCAACAAAGGTAGATGGTCCCACGTTTTCCAAACCAAATGTATATAGACTCTACAGTAATTGCCCGCCATGAACAAAAACCTCAATAGGTATAGAAATCTAGTGCCGCGTCCGCGTAGGCGGCCGCCCGTTGTCTCGAGCCGCCGCCTTTAGCCGGACGGCGAGAATGTGGTCGTCCCGACCAATCGGGGTTCCTCTAACAGGCACATTAGCGCCTGTCACCCCCAAAATTTCCTATCCAAACTCCGATACTGTATCGCCTCCGCAACATGCGCTACCTGGATATCTTTAGTCCCTTCCAAATCTGCAGTAGTACGCGACACTTTAAGCAGCCTGTCATACGCTCTCGCCGAGAGGCCTAATTGCTGAATAGCAGCTCTCTTGGCCGTCCGGCTAAAGGCGGCGGCTCGAGAAAACGGGCGGCCGCCTTCGCGGGCGAACGAATTGGACGCCGACTAAATCACATGGCTAGTCCATCTTCGTCGATCTCACCGTGAATATTCGTCCAAGATGTGCGGAAGAACTGGTTGCGGTTCGTCTCTTCCGCTCTGATGCCATAGGTACCATTGCCGGCTGACCAAGCTGTTACCCTCAATTGTTCCTCCCGCAATGCGGCTCTTAGACGTGTCCTCTGCCTGCGCCGAGCGATGAACGAGGGGTGAGCAGGTAGAGCAGAGCATTGCAGTAGAGTGGGCGCTGTTTCTTGATGCGCAGGATCGCCTCGGCGGCGGCCTCGGCAGCAAGGCTCCTGCAGAATTGCCAATGCTAAATCACGTTATGAGTTTATCGTATTCAGAATGTGCGCCAATCCAGAACCAAACCAGGCCATCAGCCGCCTCGACGGCTAAAGCTCGATAGTGTAGCCCCACTCTAACAGACCAATAAGCTCCTACCTTCTTAAAGTGCAGGGATGGGTGGCGTGGATTCTGCTTAAGCAGAGCATGCGTGCTTCTCGCAAGATCCTGTACCTCAGTTGGCAAACCACGAAAACACTCCTAAAAGTCCGGGTTTGCATGATGCATCAAAGTGATGTTGTGCGATCTGCCTGATGGTCATTCAGGGCCTTCTGTGCCAGTGCGTCGAGTTTACCGGCAATGGCATCGCGCACGATCTGTCGATCCCAGGCGTCGGCTTCAAACTCGAGAAACCAATCTCGAAACTGAGCAAGTTGCTCGGGGTCGAGCTGAGCAACTTGCTGCTCAATCGATTCCAAAGTGCTCATATCATTCCCCTCGTTTGCATTTAAACCGCTTGCCCGTTGTAGCTGGTTAACCCTGTGTTAAGTCAAGTGACCATGGAAACTGGATGTGTAATTGTATCACGTGCGAGCAACATGCGCTAACTCCCTCAAGCGTTGAGGCAGGCGTGGTGCGTTAGTGAGCGACCAACGTTGGCGTCTGATGTTGTCGTAGCAAGCTGCTCCTCTAACAGGCACGCCACTGCACCTGTACGACCGCGCCGAGAGTCCCAACTGTTGGATAGCCTCGCGCAGCGATCCCTTAACTTCATCGCTCGGTTTGCAGTAAGCCCGTATCTCTTTTGGCCCCATCTGGGCGTTACAGTAGAGCGGGCGGTGTTTCTTCAGACGCAGTATCGCTTCGCCGGCGACATCGGCCGGCACTGCTCCCGCAGCAGAGCTGCTCCTAAATCATGCAAATTGTTGCATGATTTGGGGTGGCTTGTCGGGATCGCTGGGCGGGTCGAGGTCGACCGGAGGGTTATTGTTTCGGTTTCGCAGCAAAGCTGCTCTAAAATCATGCCGTGTTCTCTACGCACGCCGATGCGCAGCGAGGGAGAAGTGCGAAAGAACCCCGGCATGATTTCGCTTCGGCCTGCGCGTCGCGGGCGCGCTTTACGCGGCTCCGGATATCGCGGGAACTTTCTCCCGGTCTCGATTGCAGCAGCTCATCTTCCGAAAGCCGTGGCACCTCAATCTGGATTTCGATCCGGTCGAGCAGCGGCCCGGATATCCGCTTCTGGTACTTCTGCACCTGAACCTGGGAACAGGTGCACTCTCGAAAGATATCAGTGAAGTGTACAGTTTGATAAAAGCTCCAAGTGCCCTGGCAAGTCACGAGTAGCACCGGTTCTCTCAGGATCTTGCAAGCCGCACTCTTTCACAGGACATTAACGTGCACAGCACTTCGGATTTTGGCGACCGTTCCCTCGTTTCACGGTGGCGCCTCGTCATTTTCGTATGAGTAGGGGAGGCTTTTACAATGACGACAAACAACCCTACTGGCGGTTAACTCCGAAGTACGGGTACCAGTGCAACCAAACGACCTTTGAGACGAGAGTGTCGTTGTATGCGACTGGGAACCAGGGCACCTATAGGCTCATGACCCTTGAATATGCGTTATTGCCTGGCCAGCCCCTGATTAATGGCATTCTGCAAAATCTTAACCCCTAGGGTTTGCTTCATGTATGGTGGGGCCTTGCTCAGATAGTGGTGCATCTCGGACTCCGCTTTCTGATAATCCCCTTTTGTCACCCACAGGGTTACCTGTTGCAAATGCGCAATCGAGGTGTTAGGCTCAATTCGTATCGCTGATTATGGCAAATGGCAGGAATCACTTGAAGTTGCGGACTATTTGACGCTTACGTTGAACGTCCGACAATAAACAAGCGAAGATTATGGCTTGTGTGGCTGTATAGCGAGGGCCGCGTCTAGCTTTGCCAACCCGTCTGCGATGTCAATTGGCGTTACTTCAATTAGGCTCAGGCCAAAGTGCTCCGCTACTGCTTTCTTGCGTTGTATTGTCGCATCGTAGTCCGGGTCGCCAATCATGCCCCAAAGCTCTATTAGGGTGTTGCCAACTTTCCAGTCGGCACGCATTTGAAATGGATTGAGCGTGGAGTGGTATGGATATGGTGGTTCTTTTGAGTGTTCGATCGCTCTGCTGTAAAGCCAGTCATCTATAGCCTTTTCTCCGAGCGAGTTGCATACGTGCCCGTCCCTGGCAATGCACCTAATTCCACGCGATGAGCGCGAAGCGACGCGGTCGAGTAACTCAGCTTCAACGCATGCATTAATCCAAGTATCGAACACCTCGCGGTAGGTGCCGTGGCCGTCGAAAAGCCGCGGAAACCGGTCGTCATTGACTTCAAAACAGGCCATTTTTTGGAGGTGCTTGAGTGCGCGCAAATAATCCGAAGCAGGAACTGTTCTAATGACGCGCGCGTCTTTAAACTGGGCAGCGGGCAAGTAGCCTACGATCTCTACGAACAACTTTATATCGGCAATCAATTCTTCGCGGGACCTGCGGACGGCCATGTATCCCCTTAGAGATAGGCAGTCTGGACATATCGGACAGGAATTAGGAGTACTCCATGACGGCAATCTGTCCAAGATACCTGAATAGTCACCTATGAAATCCGCGCCACACAGCTGACATTCACGTATCGTAATTTCGAAGGGGATGCCAAGAGCAAACCGGGCATGAGACAGAAAGTGACGAATGACGTGGTACTCATCATATACGAGTTTCTCAGCACGCAAGACACAAAATCGTCCTCTTAGTTTATCGGCTAGGTCACGAATCAATTCAGCTGGAATGCCCTCAAATTGGAAGATATCATCGTGTGCAAAATACCCGTTCCGAATATAATGTGTATACACTGCTGACGGGATGTATTCCCCAAGATACGTCTGCAACAGACTCGCAGTCGCGACATCTGGCTCAAATACCAGGCCATTCGCCAGTTTCTCCCTGAGGAAATCAGTCCACGAGCTTCCGCACCACGCTCCAATCAGATCACTACATTTGGGCAGATCTGGATTGGAGTGGCTGCGGCTTAACGCTTTCAAGTATCCCTGCCGGATAGACTCGAAACTGTCTGGCCCACACCAAGCTTTGAATTTGGCAACGACCTCCTCATCTGACGCGACCTGCATGCTAGCAGATGCCGCTAGGCTGGCACGATTCCTTGCCTGCCTCTCGCAAAAATCGTCCCAGGCTGCACGGCAAAGTTGTTCCCTGACGGCAACAGCAGAAACCCCTACGTCGAGTAGGCTAAGCCTAAACGTCGGTCCTGCCTTATCCGCAACAAGGACACCAGCCTTGCGCAGATAGTAACTTGCCGCACTCGCCGACTCTTTGTTTTGGAGTCGTTTGCCAAGTTCTATATTTAGTATTCCAGGCTCAGCGCGGACCATTTCAACGACTCGGAGCATAACCGGTAGGGTTGTACCTGATCGATTTGCAGTACACAACGGCAAATCGAGGATGTCATACAGAGGCAATTCCGGTTTATCTTCTTGGTCAAAATGGTTACCTTCGCACATTGATCGATGTATCCGCTCTGTCTCGAACTCTGTCAACGCTAAATGATACTCGTCGCGAGTGAATATCTTGACCGTTCCACTAACCTTGTTCTCTACTACGATGCTTGTCCTGTCTGATGAAACGTACATCAGCTGGCATGTGTTAGTCTCCACAAATAGCCTGTTAACAACGTTAATACATCTGGCTGAGTCTTCACCGGGCATAGTTGGAACAAATACGGCGTAGTCCTGCGGGCGATGAGTTGCCTCGGAGCGTGACAAATTTTTTGTAAGAAAGTAACAAAGCAAGTTAGCTTCAGTCAGGCTAGAAATGGTCGGGAAAGGAGGGTATTCAAAAAGCGGCCAAGCAGCGAAAAGTGTGAAACCGTGATCGAAATATCCGAATTGTCCTGCGACAGGATTCAATTAGCCTCACCCTCACCCTTTCACAAAATCCCTGAGATAGCAAAGAACTAATATCGTTATTATTCTGGATGGTCACGCCCGTGAGCTAGAGCGCTCCTGCGGCCTCAATTCCAGACTGGGACACCGATAGGAGTGTTATGGCGTCAGAGTGGCTTTAGAAAAACTGCTTTTGCCACCGATGGAATACGGTAGGTTGAAGGTCGTACCCGGTGCACAAATCGCAGATCGGCACGGAATCAAGCAGTTGACGACGTAAAATGGCTACTTTTTTTCAGTGCCCGAAAAGTGTCTGCGATTTCGATTAAGCAGCTATCCTGACCTTGAAGAGTGTACCCAACGTTGGTACATCAAATGCGCGTTTCCGCATGATGCAACGCATGACCACCAACCACTAGACACGGGCCACTGATCCCTGCTCTGTGCAATTGTAGTGCCCGTTGCGCAGTGGATTCATCCCCGAAACGGCAGCTCGGAGGGGGAAGCGTGTTCGGTGTTCGAGGGCTCTTGAATTCGTTCATTCATGCTTTCCTGTTTTGATGCGGACCGATGCCAGGGCAAACGCACTGAGAGGCTAGTACGGCTTACGTCGACTGTGAGCCCCTCACTCTCCGTCATTTCGAACGCGAGTAGTGCGATCGGAGAAATCCGGCAGCTACGCGTGAACCAGAATGCCGGATTTCTCAGGCGCGAGCCATCGGGTTGGAGTCTAATATCTATGTGAGCTTCTTCGAAATGCCGGTGTAGCAGTCTCGCGGGTCTGGAGTAGAATCGTGTACTACTCTATTGAGAGCCGTGCTTGCCATTGATTTCTACACCGACACTAATGAAGATGCGGAGACTGCAATAGTTATTTTCTTGACCATAAGCTGCAATAGATGCGCGTCTTTGCCAACAGGTATGTGGTTGTTACTGACGATGTGCTACTGTGTCTACGCACCTTTGCCGGGCGGTCATGTGTGCGATTGGTATTTTAGCTTTTCGCAAGGCCACGATCAGGTTGAGTTACAGCTGCACGTTGAAAGGGATTTCCGATGACGATATGCTCCAAAAGTAGGCTAGTGTCTCTTCCCCGTTGCAGACGCAAGAGCTTCCGCGCGATAGCAACTAAGCAATCTGCTACTGTGCTCATCATTGCGTTATCGGGGCTACACCTGGCTGTCGGGATGAGCGCGCGAGCCCAAACTGTCAATACCACTTTCTCATATACAGGTGCTAACCAGTATTTTGTTGTACCAACTGGGGTCACTAGTCTTGAAGTACGGCTATGGGGAGCGGGTGGGCTTGGGGATGGTCCTTACTGGGGGGGTGGCGGCGCTTTTGTCCATGGTAACCTTGCCGTGGCGGCTGGCGAAAGCCTCACAGTTCTGGTAGGCGGCGGCGGCAACCAGTCCGGCGCCTTTGGTGGTGGCGGCGCCGCCACCAGTGGATTTGGCGGCGGCGGGAGGTCTGCACTGATCCTGGCAAGCGCTGAACTGGTGGATGCGGGTGGGGGCGGCGGTGCAACATCCACCTATGCCGCGGGCGGTGGCGGGGGTGTAACAGCTGGAACTTCGGGCAGCCCAGCGAACGGATACAATGGCGGGGGCGGCGGTACGCAGTCCTCAGGCGGAGCGGGAGGAAGCGGCGGCACGGACGGCGCCTACTTACAGGGAGGCGGAGGCGAAATTGGAGGTGGAGGCGGCTTCTATGGGGGAGGTGGGGGGCTGGGCGGCGGTGGCTTCGGTGGTGGCGGTGGCGGTGGTTCATCGTACATATCAGATCCTTCATTCACCCTGATCCAGGGACTAGACGCCGTCGGTGATACGCCGGGCGGGTATTACGATCCTTTGAATAACGGAGCCGGGTTAGGCTTAGGCTATGGCGGCGAAATTGTGATCAGCTACAGCGAGCCGGGCAGTACTCCAGAGCCTGGCAGCCTGGCATTGATTTCAGGGCTGGGAGCCGCGGGGTTAGGAGTGTTTGCACGGCGCATGAGGAGATTAGACCAACGGCAATGAATTGCCGTTCTGAAACGCGAATCCCGCCTTCGCGAGCTTGTAGGCTTCTTGACTCCGGTAACCAACATGAGCTGGAACAGTCAGTTTGCTATCCATGTTCACTCCAATTTTAGAGCAGCAGCCGGTACCCCAACCGCAGGTCGTACTTGCCCACTAGCTCCAAAACTTCCTATCGAGTGACCGATACTGTATCGCCTCCGCGACGTGTGCCACCTGAATATCTTTCGTGCCTTCCTCTATCCGCTCGATCCTCGTTCATCTCTCG
>CAIXIX010000387.1 GCA_903919615.1 uncultured Chthonomonas sp. | reverse complement strand
CCGTCACTTACTGCACGACCGTACGATCCAATTCTTAAACGTAATGTTACTCAGTACCCCGATAACCTGTGCCTGATGACTGCGGAGTCTATACGTCTGTCCCGGGATAAGGGATACGATCCCGCTTATATTGCTTTGCTGCATGGTGCGGAGTGCAGCATTCGCAACCCTCAGATTTGGGCCCAGATGGCCGCAAATAGGTTGGATGCTTCGGATTTTATTAGACGCGGGCGGACAGTCAATAAAATATCTAGGACAGAGATGGAGCGCCTCAATGCACTTTACGAGGTAGCGTATGATCTTGCTCAGAAAGGGGTCAAGGTTGGTCCATACTATGGTCCCGCTTACAGGGAGCTTGTCGCTGCTGCCGTTTTCAATGGCAAACCTGAGGAGGCCGATGCGGCTTTATGGAACGGTCTAGCCCTAGACCCTGAGGATTACAAGCTCTACTGGTGGGGCCTGGAGATGTATCAGGACAAATGGTTTGAGGAGCCGGAGAAATTGAAGAGTGTCGCCACAACTGTGGCAAACAGAGCCTTTGATGACGGCGAATCTGCCTTAAAAATAGCAAATGACCTCATCGGGTTGGGCTTTAAGCGCGAAGGTGTGGCCTGCTGCGAGAAGACAATTGCGCATCTCAAGAAACGGATTGCGCTCGATTCCGAAAATGCCGAGGGTCACGCCGCGATGGCTGGTCTCCAAGAATATATCGGGCAAGTTGAAGATGCGCTTTCTGAGTTTAAGATGGCGTCGAAACTCGCGCCAGACTATGCCCACTACTACTATCGGATTGGCGAAGTCGCCGAACAGTTGGAAAACCACTCTGAAGCAGCAGCAGCCTTTGGTATTGCGATGAAGCTTGTGCCCGAAGAGACCGATCTTAAGTTGGACTATGCCGAGAGCTTAAGTGGAGCCAAACGGTACGATGAAGCGGAAAAACTGATGAGGGAGCTTGTTCAGAGCAAACCCAACTGGTTCTGGTATCGTGATCAGTTAGCGTTGGTTCTTCTTGCCATGAATCGAAAGGGGGAGGCTCAGCGCGAAGCCGCCCGTGCAATTCGAATTGGACCGCTCTACCCCGCTGCCCACGAGACGATGTCGGCTATCTTGTTGAAACAGGACGAGATTGACGGTGCCGTGTGGTACGCCGAGAGAGCCGTTTACTGTGATCCCAGAAATTACCGATCACACGCACTGCTCTCCAGAACTTACGGTGTGGCAAAGAGAGATATCGAGGCCGAACAAGAGGCTCGGAAGATAGTTGAACTTGTCCCGGATCTAGCCATCGGCCATTTAATGGTGGGGGACGTGTTGCAGCGCCGAGGAAATAAGACGGAAGCCGTCAAAGAGTGGCAAGCCGCTGCAGCGATGGTGCCGAAAGACAAATACACAAAAGAGGCGGAGCAGCGCCTGAAGGGCGCACCAAAGCTGTATAACGAATAAACCCGATCAACGTTCGGGCAGTACCCGAAGCTTCGCAGGGCTCTCTACACGGGCTTCGCCCTGTGAATTCTCAGACAAGTCCGAGTCCAAAACAGTAGTGTTGCACTGGTCTGCGATCCAGATGGCGTTTCCACCATTCTTATTGATGTGGCAGCGAACGATCGCATAGATGCCGCTCCTGGCATCTACGCCGCATTCATGGTTGCCCGTTAGGTAAGTGTCGTCGATCTCTACCAGCGCATTATTCATCCGTACACCGGAATAGCCGTTTGTATTTAGCTTACAATCCGACACGAGTACGGTGCTATCCGAACAAGCATATAGTCCTTCCCATTGATTACCGGATATTTCAGTTCGAAACACCATAACATGACTGAAGTCTGAGACAATGCCCTGCATGTGTCCATTGCGAATCTTGCTGTCTTTCACGACGAGAATAGCTTCATGTGCATAAAGGCAACTATGCTCGATTGCGGACATCTCAGTGTCCAGAACGGCTAATTTGCCGTTATCCGTTACCATCACACCATCCGTCGGGCAATCCTTGATACTGCATTTTTGGATCTTCGCATTACTGCCCTCTACATGAACCCGAACTGCATACGATTTACACTTGCTGATATTACATTCGGTTAAGGTCGCCGTGGCACCGGAATCGACATCAAAGCCGCCTGTTGAATCTGAAACGATAGTATGCTCTGCCGCAATGGCAGCTTTACTTACCACGGAAACTGCTGCGCCAGATGGCGCAGAAATCGTACATTTTGTAATTGTCGACTTGCCTTTTGTTACGAGTACTCCCGCGCCAGCTGTGCTGCGAATTGTCAGGTTCCTGAGGGTAACACTGGCTCCTTCGAGACGCAAGGCTTCATGGTCTCTGCCTTGTATAACCACCTTTTCGCCGTCACCAACAAGCTCCAAAGATTTATCGATGACCAATTGCTCGTCATAGACCCCCGGTTTTATCAGAATACGACTGCCAGGCCTTGCTGCTCGGGCCGCATCGCCAATTGACGTATGGCCAGTCGATCCCCCCTTTGACACGGTTATATCCGAACTGGAAGGATTCTGTTCAGCCAGGATTTTAGAGCTGGTCGTAAAAGCCGCAAGAGAGAACGCAACAATGTTTATTGCAACAACACGGATGCTACTTGAAGTCTGCATGTCCCGTCCTCCTTCGCGCCGATGTGCCACACGATCGGTCAAATGTGTAACGTAGTGTTAGCGCCTTTTCGACTTTACCTGCTTCGCTTCCTGCTGTACTTAACTCAGTTCAAATCAACCACCATCTTGCCAATGTTCTCGCCGGTGAATAGACCGATAAATGCCTCTGGAGCTCGCTCAATCCCTTGAAGGATAGTTTCCCGGTTTCTAAGCTTGCCTTCGCGGAAATATCCTCCAACTTCAGATATGAACTGTGGCATCTGCGCAATAGAGTCGCTGACGATGAAACCCTTCCATGTGAGGCGCTTCGTAATCATGTTGAACAGGTTGGCCGGTCCCGGAACCGGTTTTTCTGCGTTGTACTGAGATATACCGCCGCATGCGATTATTCGTCCGTGGGGACGCATCGCTGTAAGTGCTGCCTCAAGGGATTCGCCGCCAACATTATCGAAGTAGACATCGATGCCGTTAGGCGCCACCTGTGTCAGCATGTTTGAGATTACGCCATATTTGTAGTTGAAGGCATCATCGTAGTGGCACTCGTCAACCAGGTAATTAACCTTGTCGCTTGATCCCGCGGACCCTATCGTCTGGCATCCGCGAAGTTTCGCTAGCTGTCCGGCTACGCTACCTACCGCTCCTGCGGCGCCAGAGATGTATACAACATCACCCTGTTTTACGTCTACGAGGTTGAGCCCTACCCATGCAGTCATTCCCGGCATTCCCAGCGCCCCCAGGTACACGGAGAGCGGCTCGATGGATCGATCTACGATCTGAAGTTCACTCGGTGCTGCCGTAAAGTATTCACGCCACCCGTATCTGGAAAGGACAGCGTCGCCAGATTTCAGCAGTTCAGATCGTGACTCGATCACCTCGCCGACCGCACCGCCATCGAGCGGCCTATTTAATTCAAATGGCGGAACATAGGTGGTTCGTCCGGTCATCCTACCACGCATGTAGGGATCGACAGACATAAATAGGTTGCGCACCAGCACCTGGCCGTCCAACAGCGGGGCAACGTCTGTTGTCACGACGGAGAAGTTTGCTTCGGTAGGCAAACCGATAGGATACGACACAAGGTGAATTTCACGACTCATTACTTTTTCCTCGATGCACATGTATATTCAGAACTGTTCTGTTGATGCAAAGACAACCCTTTAGATGATCTAGGAGCCTGTCCTAGATTAAATCTAGCAGTGTAGTTGACGGGATACCTTTGTCGGTATTGCCGTCGTCTAGGTGCCCACGCGTCGCGTGTGCGGTTGAATTTGG
>CAIXIX010000386.1 GCA_903919615.1 uncultured Chthonomonas sp. | reverse complement strand
CGGCTGGGATTCCTCCTGGGGCCATGTTACCATTAAGCACCCCACCCCTAACGTAACAGTTCTCCGCGGCTTCATTCGGGTAATGGTGTCGTTCCGCGTGCGGAATTTTGAATTACCATCTTACCTCTGGGCTAGAATTCACCTTGGCTGGCTGCGTCGAAAGTATCGCAGAATCGTATTTATCGACTGTGAGAACTGGCTTCGTCCCTACCGATTTATTTCATACGATTGTCTCATTTACGACTGTATCGATCCACTCTTTGACCGTAATCCTGAGGTGGTTGCAGATTTTGATCGTTGCGAAGCTGAGATCCTTAGCGCATCCGATGCCGTGCTTGTTACGGCCGAGGCTTTGAAGGATCATGCAGCCGCGATCGCAAAGCGCGTTTACCTGGTCAATAACGCCTGTGCTCCCGAAGAGTATTCGCAAGAGCTGATGCGTAGCGCTCCAAGGCCTGAATGGTGGCCGCAGACTTCGCAGGCTGTGGCAGTGTACCTGGGCGCGATAGACTGGCGCTTTGATTTTCCATTCGTCGAAGCTGCAGCCCGTAACTTCACGAACGTGTCCTTTGTGATAGCCGGTGCAGTTCATCCCGATGTTGAGGGCCGCTGCGAAGATTTGCGGAGCATGGCCAATGTAATCATGCCGGGGCGCGTGTCTGTTGAGGATGGGCGGTATCTGCTTGCGAACTGTACCATTGGACTGATCCCATTTATTCCCGGGGAGATGAGTGATGCGATTAATCCGGTAAAGATGTATGCCTATGCTCTCGCCGGCAAACCAATTGCAGGCTCCGCAGTTCGAGAGCTGTTGTTAAGGCCGGCAATTGCAGAAACCGGAAGCTCGCCAGAGGAGTTTGTTGGAGCAGTCGTTCGAGCGCTTGAGCGCGCCGGTGACCCATCGACAGCGCAGCAACTGCGGCAGTTTGCGCTGGCTAATACCTGGGAGCAGCGCGCGAAAGAGGTGTGGGATATTATCCAGAGCTTTCCTGAACGTGATTCAAATATCCAGAGGTCACATTGAGCCTCGTACTTATTAACTCTATTTCGGATACATTTACACCGACGCATAGCGGCGCTATCGGCACCTGGCACTGGGAGATCTGCCGATGCGCTGAGCGCGATGGAATAAGGCCCCTCGTTATTTCAAAGTCGGTGGACCCTGCCCAGCGCCCTTACGATTGGGATAACACGGTGCTGATACCGTATCCCTTTGGCTCGCAACTACGGGGCGTTGACAGAATACGCCGATTGCGCCAGCGAATTTCCGGGTGGGGGCACATCAATCAACACCTTTACAATGCACGCGTCGCCGCTGTCGTTCGGGAACGTAATCTTAGTTCTGCCACATTTGTTCTCCATAACGATCCAGAGCTTTCTGTATTTATGCGGCGCGAGTTTCCTTCAGCCACCATCGTGAGCCATTTCTACAATCAGAACCCCTGCGACCCGCGATTTCGAAAGGCCTTTGGCGGAGGCGCAAAGCCTCACGTAATCACAGCGGTGAGCAGCTTTACGGCTCGATGGGTCGAATCCTACTATGGTTTACCATCCAACACGGTACTTACCCTCTACAATGGCGTGGATTGCGATCGGTTTCACCCCTCGGAACACCCTCCTATCGCCCCAGTTGTCAACTTCGTGGGCAGGTTAAGCAGAGACAAGGCGCCAGACCTGCTACTGTGTGCTGCTGCCCGTGTTGCGCCAAAGGCTGAGGGGCTGGCTTTACAACTGCTTGGCAGCACCTTCTGGGGTGGGGGAGAGCCCGATGCTTACACGCGCGAACTTGAGGTTCTGGCCGCAGAGCTTCGCAACCTCGGCGTGCCGGTACACATGCCTGGGTTTATCGACCGCTGGAGCCTTCCGTCCGAGCTCCGGAAGGCCGCTATTCATGTGGTGCCATCGCGGTGGGATGAGCCTTTTGCGCTTTCGACTCTGGAAGGCATGGCCTGTGGGCTCGCGACAATTGCCTGCTCAACCGGCGGAACGCCCGAAGCAGTTTGCGACTCCGGTCTGCTTTTTGATCGGGACGATCTCGACACGTTGACTCAGCACCTTGACCTGGTAGTTCGGGACGCTGATGCGCGAACAAAATATGCGAGGATGGCCCGGGAGAAATCTCTGGAGTTCTCGTGGACACGTATCTGGAAGCGGCTGCGCGAAATCACAGGTGCCTGATTCTTGGATCTTCAGGACGACATTTGTCTCATAGCGTCTGCAGTATCGTAGACTCTCGTATCCAGAACAGCCTCCTCAAATGGAAACTCAGAAGGCTTTAGGTTACCAACGATAACGCCATCAACCCAGCTCTCCCACTTTGTATGCAGCGGCTGAACGATCTTTCTCGGAAGCCCTAGCTCTTCGTCCGATTCTTCACTATGGAGTCGTGATCCGAGGTAGGTGTTCGTAAACAGGTCCTCATAAACTTCGATGAGATAGATCGGGAACCTGAATCTTGGCCCGGCTATCCTGGTGCGTTTTATAACCGTCTCAGGATCTCTGCCCTGGTTGAGCACCGTAAGCTCACCCGCAACATCGTACCATGGCCACTTCTCCTGCATCGAAATCCCACCCGCTTTCCACCACTCGGTGCGAAATAGCAGGCAGATCGGATGATAGATCCAGTGTGCGCTTTCGATACCGGCAATTCCCTTTTTCTTGGCTAGTTCCAGCATGTGAGGCGCAAAGTCGCTGCTCAGGATGGCTGAGTCAGGATCGCAAATGAGGGTGTACTCGCTAGTAACGTGCCGCAGACCATAATCCAGCCCCAGGCCGTGATGCAGGTTATCAAAGGGGCGCAGGTATGTGACACCGGGAAGCCCTTCGATTGCCCCACTTCTGGCGCTGTTTTCCACGATTACGACTGGCGCTTCCTGGCCGACAAACTTGTGGAATGAGTTTACGAGGCGCACGATGCTATCGGCGGAGTTGTAATTTACTGATAGAAGGGTGATCCTGCCATCGTTTCGAGCTGGCAGTCCCCGAAACCGAGAGTGAACTGATACGAGCTCTTTTACCAGCCAGCGAGCTGCCCTGCGTTTTATTGGTGTCGCGGACACAGTTTGCCTCTCCTGCTTATCGGTCCATGGAATCCGTTACTTACCTTTGGTTGAAGTCGAGAGCAGGTCCTTCTTGAGACGGCTCTTACCTAATCGCAGTCTTAGCGGAACGAGCATTGCCTCACGAATGATCTTGCCATTCATCTTGGACTGTCCATCTCGGCGCTCAACAAAGATAATTGGCTCTTCGATCATCGTTCGGCCCATTAGCCAGGCTCGGTAGGTCATTTCCACCTGAAATGAGTACCCATTGGAAACGATGCTCTCCAGATTCAGCGCCTTTAGCACTTCTGTCTTGTAGGCTCGAAATCCGCTTGTACAGTCGTTAATTGGAAGAGAGGTGACCTTGCGGACATACCAGTTGGCGAAGCACGAGAGAATGATGCGCTTTAAGGGCCAGTTGATAACCGAAATTCCATTGAGGTATCGCGACCCTACAACCATATCGGCTCTGTTGGTACCAGCAATTAGCGCCGGAAGGTACCTGGGTTCGTGGGAAAGGTCGGCATCCATCTGAACGATAACGTCGTAGTTGCGAGCGATAGCCCACTGGTAACCCGCGATGTATGCGCGTGCGAAACCATCCTTAACAGCGCGATGCAGAGCGAAGATGTAGCCCTGATTGGTGGGAGCTTCTGCCAGAGTGTCAACAATTTGCCCCGTGCCATCGGGAGAATCGTCGTCGACAAACAGAATGTGCAGGTCGGGCGCATTCTCTCGAATCGCTGCAACCAGCCGTTCTACGTTCGCTGCCTCATTATACGTTGGAATAACAACAATTGCAGTCAATGTGAGTTCGTCGATTCCTATGTTTGGGATGCTCTGTCCTTAGAGCTCTAACGCCTGATGCGGTTCATGAACGAGACCACTACTTTATACTCTCACCGTGTTCATTCAAATTGCGCTTGAATGTCCGGAAGTTGAGTTTCACAAAAAGTCCTGGAAAAAATGCGTTCAGTATGAAGACCATCCGTATCCAGAAATACGGCCACACTTCCGCGGCCGGTTTGTTGCGTTCGGCGCAGTTGACGATGCATTTTGCCACCGATTCGACCGTAAGCACGATCCCGAGTGGTTTGTACGTTTTTCCCCGAACATTCTGAAAGAATGCAGTCCGCACTGAGATCGGCACCACTTCGCTAATGTAGACATTATGTGCCAGCGCCTCCACACGGACAGCCTGACTGTATGCGTGTATAGCGCCCTTGCTGGCCGAATACGCCGACATGCCGGCACAGCCGAATTGGCCCGCGGCAGAAGAGACATTGATAATTCTGCCACTGTTGCGTGAGTACATTCGAGGCAGTAGCTGTGAGCAGAGCGATGCTACTGCGAAGAAGTTCACCTCAAGAACAAACCTTGTATCCGCAAAGGGCCGCTCCGTAACCTGCGCTCGCATACCCACACCCGCATTATTGATGAGAACATCGATTGGCCCAACGTTCGTTTCGAGCTTTTCGATCAGCCCATCTACCGCCTCAGGTTTTGAGAAGTCGACAACAACCGGAACCGCATTGCCTCCCGCGTCGCGTATCGAATCCGTTACCCGCTTCAGATCCGGCTCTCGTTCCGACGTACAGATTACCGTGGCGCCACGTTCTGCGAGAAGTCGGGCGGTGGCCTCACCTATGCCAGATGATGCGCCGGTTACCATTACCACTCTGCCCTTAACTGTCATCCTGGTGTACCTTTCACTGTGATCGTCTGCGATCATCAGGTACGGAACTGATGTATACGGCCACGCGACTGTGGTATTCTTCACATAACGGAACCCGAAACCGCTGATTATTAGCCAGCGTAATGATGACTGGATGCAACCCGTTATTCACTGGACTCATTATTAGACCGAGGAACGGATGGTGGATCGATGAAGAACCTGGCAGCGCTTTTAGTAGCGTTTTTGATTGTGTACGTAGTGTGGCACCTCGTCGCAGGAATCCTCCTGCCGATACTTGGGCTCGCCTTTAGCGTAGCGCTGTTTGCTATTTTTGCCTACGCGGTTTACGCTGTGTACCGAGCGCTTACTCGCCAAAAGTCGGTGCTATAACTCTGGCTCTAGGCAGCTACTGTAACACGAGGAGAACGGGCGCTGAAACTCCCGCAGCGTCCGCCTCGTTCACAAGAACCGGCACGACTTCACTGCAGTCTATCTGTGAGCAGTACCCCAGATCCTCGCCAAAGCCATAGTCGCCAAGGCGCTGCGCGTGTCTACCTTCCATCCATCCGCGGAGAAGATAGGGCTCGTACTGCCAAAGTCGGCGGCTTGCGATCGCAGAGTCGGCCAATTGCGGCATGTCCCAGGTGCCTGCCATCCCAACAATCGCCTCTATAAACATTCCTGCAACCGTGGCGTCTTCCAGCGTGAACTGACGATCTGTTCCAGAACAAACGACAACAATGTCGCTCGAATTCGAGGTTGCTTCTTTCCACGCTTCCCTGGCAACCGCCATTCTGTTTCTGGCGCAACCGAGCAGAACGCATCTCGCGTTACCGACCATTGAGATGGCTCGTGTACCGTTGGTTGTTGAAACCACGGCGGGCTGATTGGTGAAGTCCAGGGTGGAAAACTCGACGGGAGAGTTGCCGTAGTCAAAATCCGGCACCTTCAAGCCGCCCGTTTCGCCACAAAGTATGTAGCCGTTAGACCGGGCGAATTTACGTGCCGAATCATGGTTCGCTGCCGCAAATACTTGCGGGCATCCACGTTCAAACAGGGTCGCGACTACGGTGGTGGCGCGCAGTACGTCAATAACGATGCAAACAGTGCTGGAGGTATCCCCTGCCAGCTCTGGCAGCATCGCGGTTCGAAGCTCCATAGCTAAACAGCTACCGCATGCTGTTGCTTCTTTAGCCTATTAAGCTCTTCGACATAATAGACCGTGTTTGCTGGATCCGTAACCCAGATTTTCACCTTCTTCACGTTGGAGCCGGAGGCCAGAATGGCGTCTACGAGCAGACGGGCCGTGATCTTAGCCGTTTGAGCTCTCTGCTCGGGCGTAATCCAGTTCGGCTGCGCGATTAAATTCTCCGTAATATCGGGAACGATGACCGATTTTGCGCCGCTTTCTCGCAGCTTGCGCATGGAGCAGGCAAGCGCCTGGGAGATCGTGGCTTGAGATGTACGCTTGTTGTCGTCAAAGATGACTGCAAGCGCCGTGTACTTGTAGCGAAACCTTGCACCCGTTCCAACAAAGGCATCACCAGCACCGAGCGGAGCGACCAGATTCGCTTCGTACTGCACTGCGTCGGCTCCCATATCGCGTATCATCTTTGAGACGCCAAAAACCATTTTCAGATCCGGACCCGTGGGCGCAATGATGGCATCGGCACGCAGAAGCATCGGAAGCTGCCGCTGGGCGACCCATAGATCGATTGTAAGATCAGGAAGAGACACCCTCTTCTTCGGCAGCATAGCAACGGGGACATAGGTCAGCCGCTTGAGGATTACTTTAAGCTCCTCAAGCTTCTCATTTAATATCGCATTCATTCGTGAAATCGATCTCCGGTAGCCCAGTTTATTGGGCTCAAAGTAGCTTAGTGATTATAGCATATCGCGCGTCAGCGAAATACGGACTGCTAGCCGGTTCGTCCTGTGCGTTTGCAACCATTCATTCCGAGGCGCAGCCGCCACAGAGGTCTGTTCGTCTACTGCAAAACAACAGTGCCCCGGCACTAGCCGGAGCACATTGCTTCACAATTGCGCTTTAGTTATTTTGTCGGCTGCCTGTTATGAGCCGACTAGAACGAGCTAAGCGCTCACTCGCATAATCTAAGGTTTGCGGTCAATAATTGGCGTTAGTACGCTGGCAATGTCATGCGTATATTTGTGCTTGCCGTCCTGGTTGAGGTGAAACGGGTCGAACATCAGGCTGTCCGGCCAAACCGCTCGTGTATCCACAACTGTTATTTTCATATCGGCCAGGAGCTGTTTTAGCGTCTGCACTGCGGTATCAGGTATCCGTTGCATCATCACGGGCGATGTGGGCGGTATGACGGCAACTACTGTACTTCCGAGCGACCGGCACATTTCTACTATTTCCCGCAGCGCGCCTGCCTGGCTGCTGCCAGTACTGTATGTTTTGGGTTCAAACTCGCCGAAGTTTTCAGCTTGTTGAATGTACCCCTCTATTCGTGCATCGTTTCCATGATGCTCGTAACCGAATAGATCTGACCTTGGATCAACAACCTCATCGAATCGAGCGTCGTACCTCACGCCGAACGCATTTAGCCAGCGATCTCGGGCATCGTCCACATGTGCCTGAATATAGGTGGTAACGTATCTCTGATTTGCAACAACCCAGGACGGGTTTTTATATCGCGGGTCCCATTTGTCGCCTCTGTTCCAAATGACCCCTCGCCCAGGCAGCGTCAGTTTCATCGGCGTTCCCGCCAAATAAACAGGGTCAACAATGATCATGCAGACCTTCGGATGCAAACCTGCCGAGCGGATCACCCTCAGCGAATAGGCCATCTTCGTAAAGCTGTTGTTCTCACCAGAAATGCAGTACCATCGGGAATCCGATCCTAACTCATTCTCGAGCTGGGAGCAATCTATATCTGTTACCGCCTGCGATTGTCCTAACACGAGGCTATAGGATCCACTTTGCGTGTGTTTCTCTCTGGCAAATACCCCTGCAGCGCGTGCGCCTGCGTGGGTCTCGAGTTCGCTAAGTCCACCGATTGTCTCCGGATACCAGAGCGGCCATCTGCCGTTGGTCAACCGCAGAAATACATCGCATACGCCCAACGCACACACGATCGCAATCAACGTTAAGACCATCGGTTTATAGCGGCGGATTTGTAATTGCATCGACCTTAAAACCTCTGGTAGAAGAACTGTGCGCCCTTCTGCCCGATCCAAAGTACCAGGATGATCTGAATGGCCATCCAAAGTACTCTCAACGCGTATCGTACGATCAACCTTGTGTCACGGTTTACCGCCTGGCTTCCATCGGCGCCGGCATTTGAGTCGTTCATCAGATCTAACCCCAATCGTACATCGTGGCAGCCAGCGCAAATACGCTAAACTCAAAAGTTATCGCAATTGAGATCACCTTGAGCGCCGTATTCGTCTGCCTGGCATTCAGCCATTTACGCCCGTGTTTCTTCACAAGGTAGTACCGATAGGCATAGCAGGTACTCAACCCTGCCGCCTGAATTGCACCCCATAACAGCCAGCGAAAGTTCACGTTGTGCCACAGTCCGCAAAGCAGGAAGGAAACAAAAAACGCTGTGCAAGCGATAAGGAGCTCGCTCTTGCCATCCGATCGCCGTACCATCGATACCTGCACCGGTATGTAGATATTACGCCGGATGAACTGCGATAGTGTGATATGCCATCGCTGCCAGTAGTCTATAATGTTGCGCGCGACCAACGGATTGTTGAAGTTCTCCGGCGTGGCAACCCCGATGAAGGTTCCAATTCCGACCGCAATGTCGCTATATGCGCTGAAATCGAGATAAAGCCACAGGTAATAGAACTGCGCCTCAATGATCGCATAGGGCATATGCGCCCTGAAGGAAGTCAAAAACACATGCGAAATCGTCTGGGCAACTACGAATTTCTTGAAAAGACCACCGGCGATACGTTCCGCCCCACGAACGGCTAGCTCAAATGTAAGCGGCTCTGGCACTCCCGGATCTTCCATAAACTCGTCGAAGGCCTGTATTGGCCCAGCGGCAAGCATATGAAATGGCACGAGGTAATTTACCGTCTGCAGCAAATTCGGCGCAGGATGCCTGCCGTCAATTACTGCCTTGATCGCATCGAAAAACCGCAATAGCACATACGAGAAGCCGAGTGCCCCGAGCACAGGGATAAGCTTATGGCGATGGTCAAGCGCATGCCCTGCAGCGAATCTGGCGCAGATGCATTTTGCCGAATACGGGGCTACATCTCAACCATGCGGAAGCAAGGGCACAACGTGATCGATGCACGGTACTCCGTTTGCAAGGGCATACCAACTTGCCCGAACCTCGGCGTCGAATAGCGGGACTGAATTTCTACTACGGGTTTGATTACACCACAGGAAATAGCACGTCTGAGCTGTTACTCAGAACCAATAATTAGGATATGATAAAGCATTCAATCCGCAAACACTGCGATCTTGAGGCAAAACCAAGGTCTAAATTTCCGCAGACGACGAAGCCGTGCAAGCTCACCAGGTTGAAGCCGTAGTATCCGATATCAGATCAAATAAAAAATGGTTTCACGGCCTAGACACCGCAGGATAAAAAACTATGTCTGAAGTGCTCAAAAAAGCAGAAGCAAGGCCACAAGCACTGCGGTTGCATTATCTGGATGGGATGCGTGGGCTCGCAGCGCTTTACGTGGTGATGTATCACGCATACCTAATCTTGGACAGGCGCGGCTTGTGGGCGCCGCTTCCGGCAGTCGTACGCTTTGGGCTCAGCTGGACCCGTTTTGGGCATATCAGTGTTGCAATCTTCATTGTGCTTTCTGGCTACTGCATCATGCTACCTGTTGCACGAAATGAATCGGGCGAACTTCGCGGGGGCGCTAGCGGCTTCCTTAAGAGGCGAGCCATGCGCATTTTGCCTCCTTATTACGCTGCGATGGTAATATCGCTTGCGCTCGACTCCCTGAGCTATCTCACAGCAAATCGTGTGGCGCATGCTGATGGACTTGCCTTTATCTTTTCACCACGATCGATTCTAAGTCACCTTTTTCTTGTCCACAACCTCAATCCGGACACGGCCTACACTGTCAATTCACCGTTTTGGTCGGTTGCAACCGAAGCACAAATCTATCTCTTCTTTCCTGCAATGCTGCTGCCTCTATGGCGTCGTTTCGGTAATATTCCACCTTTGATAATTGCGTTCGCAATCGGCCTAGCGCCGAAGTTCCTTTTTCACAACGCCCTCAACCAGGCGTGCCCATGGTACCTTGGCCTTTTCGCACTCGGCATGGCGGGTGCGTCCATATCGTTCAGTTCAAGAATGCTGGATTTGACGCTTCAAACAAAAGCTCCGTGGATGGCGATCGCCGCCCTCGGTTGGATTGCAGTATTCTTTTTGCTCTCTACACTCAAGCATGTTGAAGCAGACTATTGGGCCATCGATGTGCTGCTAGGCGTAACAACAACAAGCCTGTTGATCGCATGTACACGCCATTTAACAAGCCCCAGACTTTCTGATACAAGCGTGACCTTAGCTGTACTGGATTCGAAATTCGCCACTAAAATTGGCGCGTTCAGCTATAGCATCTATCTGTTGCACGACCCAATACTGCATATATCCCAGTTTGTGATGCGGAAGGCGCATCTCTCTCCAATGTTCGAGGTGATCGGTTTCGGTTTCGTTATTATTCCAGCCACTGTTGTAGTTGCCTATCTTTTTCATCTAAAGTTTGAGAAGCCGTTCATGTCGGGTCCGATCGCTAAACGAGTCCCGCTGACGGAGAAATAACTGTCCAATTGTGCGCCAACTGCTGTTCAAATAGATGTCGCGAATCTAACGTGTCGGCAAATTCGAGTTTACCTTTGTGCCTGGATTGGAACAGCAGATGACGCACGAGTTGGATACAACCCGTCCCTCCACGCTAAACATGGAAATTCAACGAGCCTACACATTATCGTTGCCAGCAGCTAGGAAGTCGCCATGTACGCTACGAAGACCAACAGCCTACCCAATTTCATGATGCGTGCTGAACAACCCGCGATTATAAAGCCACACTCCAACAAATCGCCCGAGGCGATGCCATGAGTACAGACCGTAGCTGTAATAGCCGATACGAGCAGCCAGGCGAACAGGGCTACTGCGAAAAATTGAGGAGTACAAACCCACCTGCTTTTCCATCTCTACAACCGAGCATAACACGCACGCGTATCCCATTGCGATGTGGGAGTAGCCCAACGCAGCGCAGGCAGATTTGCGCAAGCTATCCGCAGCCACTGGGCTCTTGACGTACTCTTCAACGAAGATGCCTGTCGCGTAAGAAAAGAAAATGCCCCAGAAAATCTTGCAGTCATGTGCCACATAGCGCTAAACCTATTAAAACAGGACACCACCGTCCAGCGCATTATCAAAGGCAAGCGGCATCTAGCGATGTGGGACATCAACTACATGGCCAGCCTCATTGGAATTTGAACGCGATTGCCCTGCGCGCACCAAGCTCAGGATTGCAATTTTACAGCCGAGACCGCTGCGTGCCTCGCCACATGTTCCTGCAACGGTCACGCCTACACGGTGCCAAATAGCCTGTCGCCGAAGTCACCAAGTCCTGGCATTATATACTTCTTGGTATTGAGCTCGCGATCTAACGAAGCTGTAATGATTTGAATGTCTGGATGTTCTCGCTTGAGAAGCGCAACACCCTCCGGCGCAGCGACGATACAAAGAAGTGAGATGCTCTCGGCGCCCGCAGAGTAGAGGATTTCGGCGGCTCGTGCCGAGGAGCCACCGGTAGCCAACATCGGATCGAGTATCCAAACATCGCTGCCTTCCAGTGGGGGAAGCTTCGAGTAGTATACCGAGGCGACAGCTGTCTCCTCATTACGCTCCAAACCGAGGTAGCCCACTTTTGCGAAGGGCAGCAGTTCAAGCACCGGCTCGAGCATACCGAGACCTGCCCGGAGGACGGGAACCGCAATCAGGCCGCGCTCGAAATAGTAGCCATCGGTAGTCTCGATGGGTGTTTTAACTGGCGCGATACGCAGAGGCAGATTGCGCGCTGCCTCTGCAGCCACGACTGTGGCAACCGTAGCGGCAAGCTTTCGGAAGTTCTCTGGCGGTGTGTCCTTATCTCGTAAAGCCGTTAGTGCGGTCTTCACGAGCGAATTGTCAACAACAATAAGTCCCACGGGGATCTCCTTAACTCAAACTGGAAATCTCAATCGTCAGTGGCGCTGCGCTCAGCAGCTAATCGGGCCCTTTCCGCATCTGGTGGCTCCGTAGGCACACCGTGAGCTGTCATCAATGCGGCGATCTCAACCATGATTCGGCTTGCAATCTCTTCACGCGGAGTATCTGGTGAGAAGCTTATGGGCTTACCAAATACGATTTTCAGTTTCGTCCTCTTCGGGAATTTTGTACCTCGCGGGAGCATGTTGAAAGTTCCAAGGACCGCTATCGGCGCCACAGGTACCCCACTTTTCAGCACAAGTACACCTATGCCAGGTTGCGCTGGGTTGAGCTTGCCATCCCAGGTTCGCGTGCCTTCCGGAAACACCCCAATTGCATCTCCGCGCTTCAGACCCTCGAATACGTTGCGGAACATTGAGCGATCAGCAGCGCCACGAGCAACTGGGATTGACTCGTGCGCATCTAAAATGTAGGCCGCGGCCCTGGGCTTCCAGAGTTCGATTTTTGCGACACCGCGAAGTCGCCGGTACCCATAGAACGCTGCCCATCCGAGAGGTGGATCTACATTACTGGCATGGTTTGCGCACAGAAGGATTGGTCCTGTCGCCGGAATGTTTTCACGCAGACCGATAACTTCGTACCCTCCCCAGAGAGTAAAGAAAGTTTTCAAAACCAACCCGGTCGCATGGAAGCATGCTATCTGAAGCGGTGTGTAGCGGCCAGGAGATGTCTCAGGCTTGGTTTCGGTGGTCACAGCTTATCCTCCGCCGCGGACCTTCGGTCGTTCGCTATCTCGACGATTTCACCAACGATATCTTCTATACTCCGATCATCGGAAAGGATCGTAATGGCGTCCGATGCGGGGCGCAATGGCGATACAGCGCGGGTGCTGTCTCGGTGGTCGCGCTCAATCTGATCTTTTAGTACCTGTTCGTAGTCTGCATCAATTCCGCATTGCCGCAGCTCTGCGGTTCTGCGGCGTGCCCTTACTTCTGCTGAAGCAGTAAGGAACAGTTTGAGACTTGCGTTTGGAAAAACCACTGTTCCTGTATCGCGGCCCTCCAGTACCACGCCATTTGCAGCTTCCCGGCCGATATGTTGCTGCAGAGCCACCACGATCTCTCTGACGCCTGGAAGGCTCGATACTTTAGATGTGAGTTCAGAGACTTCCGGAGTGCGTATGAGCGCTGTTGCGTCGTTGCCATTGACTCTTATTGTTTGGGTTCCATCGGCCTGAAGCTCTCCGAATTCGATCCACATGTCGCGGGCAATTCGCTCGATCTCTGCACTGTCCGATATGCTAATATTTAAATCTTGCGTTAGCCATGCCAGTGCCCTGTACATTGCACCAGTATCCAGATAGGTGGATGCAAGAGCGAGTGCGAGCCGCCTGGCGACGGTGCTCTTTCCAGCTCCAGCCGGACCGTCGATAGTGATGATAAATGACAATCGCAGTAACTCCTCAGTTCGGGAATGAAACAATGCCTAAATGTTCGGTTCTATCGTGTTCATCTCCTGCGGAGCAATGCACCAGCACTGCATGGACTAACGCAGGATCTTCTGCAGTGAGCAGAGAATTGCCATAATTATGAATGGCACATCTCAAGACGTGTTTGTCGACCAACTCGCTGCGCGAGAACGGATACGGTCTCTGCATGGATTGCAGGAACCCCTAAACGATGGCAGGACACTCGTTATCCAATGGGTAGGAGTTGAAGCTGCGCGCGCAGTTCACCTTGCAACATCCCTTGCTTTTGCCGAATATCGTGGCAAGCTGGACCCGCCGAACGGCTCGGATTTGGAGACCGTGGAGATGGTTGCCGAACAGATCGCTGGCGGGCTTGGAGTCACTGCCACCATTGCTGGTGAATGTGTCGGTTCTCTGCGCTTTTCGCTCCAACCTGATCATCTCCACGTTGGTCGGGTTGGTGTAATACCAGCTGAACGTGGTATTGGCATCGGCCGTAAGCTGATGAAATATGCTGAGATGATGGCAAAACACCTGGGATACACTGAGATTCGCCTTGGAACGCGCGCTAAACTAGACAGTAATATCCGTTTTTATGAGTCACTGGAATACACCATCGTTGAGGAGCTGCAGCATCCTCGTGGGGTGGACAGGATAGTCTTGATGACGAAATTAGTAGGTGGCGCAGCAGAGATTTAGAGATGGAATCTCAAGCGCCGTTCGCATGCTTAATTTTACCAACTTCTTCCTGTTCTCGTCGGCGATCTGCGATATAATGTTACTAGTCCCCACGATATTAACAGATAGTGGCAATGAATAAGGTACTTGATGTCTTGCGCTCTTCACGATAGCCCCTCCGTCCTCAGTATCTCGATGTTTGGCTCCATGTCCATCGCGATTGACGGCGTTGGTGTGCCTCCACCTCGAAACCGCAAATACCTGTGGCTGCTCGCGTTGCTTGTCCTTCGCAATGGCCGCGCCCTCGATCGGAGCCAGGCGGCGGGATTGATGTGGCCCAACAGTATGGAAGAGCAGGCGCTCTATAATCTGCGCCGCGCGCTTTCCGATTTGAGGACTACACTTGGCGCTGCGGCGGACAGACTGACTTCTCCCACGCCTCGAACCATTGCATTTCAGGCCCAACCGCAAGATCATATCGACGTGTGTAAGTTTACCGAGCTCTTGTCCGTATCCAAAGATACCGAAGGCGTCGAGGCTTTGAACGGCGTGATTTCGCTGTATACCGGCCCACTCCTGCACGGATGCGATGAACTCTGGGTAAATGTTGAGCGCGACTCTTTCGAGCAATCTTACGTTGGCGCCCTGGAGTTACTGGCCTCACGGTGCCGTCTCGCTGCGAATTTCGACGATGCTGCCAGCGCGCTATCTCGCGCCATTAGTATTGATCCACTGCGCGAGTCGCTCTATCGGGAGCTGATGGAGTGCCATCGTGACAGGGGAGATTTTTCTGCAGCGATCATGGTCTACCGAGATCTGCGTCTCTATTTGAGAAATGAGATAAATTGCGATCCGAGTGGTGAGACGCAGGCGCTTTACAATGTAATAAAGAAAGCAGGCGCCAGCCCGACTGGCTCGGCCAAACCGGAAAAAGTTTCTAGCGTTGGCAGTAAGAAGACAAATCTGCCGCAGCCACTCACACGGCTTATCGGCAGAGCCACTGAGATAAAAGAGATATCTCAGCTTATAAGAGATAACCGCCTTGTTACGCTCTTGGGGCCGGGCGGTATTGGCAAGACGCGGCTTGCAATTGAGGCAACACGGGCAATTCTAGGCGAGTTCGAACATGGCGCCTGTTTTGTAGACCTGGCAAGCGTAAGTGAAAACGAAGGAGTACCGGCGTTCATTGTCGCGGCCCTAAGTATTTCCGAAAAAGGCACTGGCTCTGCTCAAGAGTTAGTAGTACAGTATCTCAGACCAAACAACACTATTCTCGTTTTGGATAATTGTGAACACGTTATGGATGCCTGTGTCGCAATTGCACAAGCCATAACCCAAGCCTGTCCGGAAGTTCACATTATCGCTACAAGTCGTGAGGCCCTCTCAATTACCGGTGAGAAGCGCGTACCCGTTCCCAGTCTGGCGGCGCCAAATTTTGATACAATTGCGCCCCCGCCGAATCTGGCCAACCTTCTCGACTATGACGCAATCGAACTTTTCGTTGAGAGAGGGCGTGACCAGCACCCTGGTTTCAAGCTCACTTCCGAAAATGCTGCTGCAGTCTGCGCGATTTGCACTGCACTTGACGGACTTCCGCTTGCACTTGAGCTTGCTGCGGCCAGATTAAACTTGCTTTCACCGGATCAGATTGCTGTTAGGCTGAAAGACAGGTTTAAACTCCTTACCACCGGTAGCCGCGCTGCATCGACTCGGCAACAGACCTTGATGGGGCTCATAGATTGGAGCCACGATCTTTTGAACGACGGCGAAAAGAGGCTCTTCTACCGGCTCGCAATATTTAGCGGCGGATGGGAGCTTGCAGATGCTGCCGGCATCTGTAGCGACGACAACGATGATATAGAGACGCTGAACTTGCTAACGTCACTGCTCGAAAAATCGCTCGTCCAGGATAGCGGCGAGACAGCAGGCGTACGTAGGTACAGGATGCTGGAAACAATTCGTGAATACGCCGCGGTGAAGTTGAGGCAGGCAGGAGAGTTTGATTCGATCTCAAGCAAGCACGCGACCTACTATCTTAGGATTGCCGAAGTCGAAAATGCCGCCTTTGACGCTGCGCGTCGTGAGCAAGCCATTGAGAGCCTGCGGGCGCATGATGACAATATGCGCGCCGCGCTTCAATGGTGTTTTGCGCATCCGCCCGATAATGTACTTGCGCTAAATTTTGTTGCAGAGCTTGGCCGATACTGGTATGCCGTCAACCGATATCAGGAAGGCCTAAAGGCTATCAGACAGGCAATTGAGATCGTGAGAGATGCGGACCCGGTATTAATTGATCGAGCAACCAATGTCGCGGGCTCTTTTTGCTGGGTGCTTGGCGACTTCGATGAGGCAAAGAGATACTGGCAGGCAAATCTAGAATACCGTATCGCGATCGAGGATCACGCGGCATCTGGCATCTCGTACCAGAATCTCGGGCTCGTGGCGATGCATCAGGGGCAATATACGCAGGCGCGCTCCTTGCTCGAAGCCGGAATCAAACTGATTCGGCAGTATGGCGCAAGGTCGCAGGTTGCGCTGCCATTATCGAACCTGGCAATTATCGTGAAAGACCTTGGGGAGTACGACTACGCGCATGAACTGCTAAACGAGAGTTTGCAATTGCTGGTGGAGGCGGGCAATATTCGAGGACAGGCTTCCGCGCTCGTTATGAAAGGCAATCTCGAGCGGCGTCAGGGTCGCCCGGAGGAGGCCCTCGCAACGATGTATGAGGCTCTGCGCGCTCACAGAGAGATTGGCGAGCTACAGGGCAGCGCCATTGCACTTAACAATATCGGTGAGATGTTATATGCTAAACGCGATTTTAAGGCCGCAACTGAGGCGTACAATGAGGCAATTTCCATTGCACGGGAGGTAGGTGACCGGCGCCAAACCTGCACCACGCTCTTTAATTTAGGCCTGCTTCTCCGGGATACGGATTCACCGCGCCACCGTGACACCCTTGTCGAAAGCGTGAGCATAGCTATCGAAATCGTCGACCGAATGCTATTGATCGCTCAGCTTCTTGATCAGGCGGCGCAAGCACTGGATGTCGAAGCGAAGCCGGATGCCGCTGTCCGTTTTCTGGGCAGCATTGGACAGGCGGTCAATGAATTTGGCTCACCACTCTCACCCACCCAGGCAGCCATAGTAGATCGCCTGCGAGCATCTGCGCTTCAGTCGCTAGGTCCACTCCAATTCTCACAGCTATACGAGGAAGGTTCTCAAACCTCTCTCGAGAATGCATTACGATTGGCGCTGCAACTGCCAACCTAACTCGATATAATTTAGTAGTGACCCTCACACGACGCTTTGGCGCGGTTCATCGTGTGAGGGTCATTCCATATTTGGGCTGGTTGCGGCGCGGCTCACAACCCCGTGAGTGAGTGTTCGATGTCTAGCCAACTCTGGTTTCCGGCCTCAGCTAGACCAGACATCTTGATCAATCGACAGTGACAGTATAAGCCGTCTGCGTGGACAGGATCGTGGACAGCGGAACTGCCAAATCGTGGACACACAAGTTTTTTACAATAAGATAGAAATTGGGCTCTCCAGAACCTGTTTCAGACGCTGTAGGAACTTCGCAGCAGGAGCTCCGTCGACGATGCGGTGATCGAATGAAAGACATAGATTCATCATCGATCGTATCACGATCTGTTTGTTCACCACAACCGGCTTGTCTGCAATCCGGCATACTCCCAGAATCGCTGTTTGCGGCGGCACGATAATCGGGTCGAATACGTCGATGCCAAACGAACCCAGGTTGGTGATTGTAAATGTTCCGCCTGCAAGATCATCGGGCGTAAATTTGCCGCTTCGAGCTCGTTCAATGAGCGGTTTCAGCTCTGCAGCGATCGCGCCAAGGGTCTTCTCTCCTGCATTTTGCACAACAGGAACAATAAGCCCCTCGTCAAGCGCGACCGCAACGCCGATGTTCTTCTTGGAATAGATTCTCAGCTCATCACCCACTAGCGCGGAGTTCATAACTGGCTGCTCATCCAGCACGCGAGCCACGGCCTTTACCAGAATATCAGTAAATGAGAGCCTTGCGCCAAACAGCTTCTCAATATCCGGAATGATGCGTGCCCTCAGGTCAGCGCACTCAGTCATATCTACTTCTAGCGCAAGAGTGACATGCGGGGCGGTAAACCTGGATTTTGAAACGTTATCCGCGATGCGTTTTCGCATCCCAGCAAAAGGCAATGTCGTGTAATCTGCGGCCGACGCAGCGGCGGCGGTTGGCGCTGCGCGATCAACATGCCTAAGTACATCGTCTCGGCGCACTCGGCTGCCGGGGAGGCCGAGAGCAAGCTCATTCAGGTTAACGCCCAGATCGTCCGCGATGCGCGCAGCAAGCGGAGTGGTGCGAACCCCTTTTGTATCCTCTATAGCGGTATCAGCCGGCGCCAGCGACGCGTATGCAATCACGTCGCGCTCAACGACTCTGCCCTCGGGTCCAGTGCCTCGACCAGAGAGCGCAGCGATCGGAATGCCTCGCTCTTCGGCAGCGTGTCGCGCTCTCGGCGAAAGGAATACGGATGTATCGGCTGAGCCCACCGTAGGCGCTATGGCTGCCGCCACGACAGGCGCTGGAGCTGTGGATTCCTGAGCCTTTGCTTCTGGCGGCGCCGTGTTTCCGAGCAGATGGTCGATAGGTTCATCCACAGTGCCAATGATGGCAATTGGTTTCTGAATCGGGACTACTGAGTCGACGGCATAGAGCAATTTTCGAACTACGCCATCTGCGGGAGCTTCTACCTCCATGGTCGCCTTGTCGGTCTCGATCTCGAGCAGGGTCTCGCCTTTGCGTACCGGATCGCCTTCGCTAAGGCGCCACTTAACGATCGTTCCCTCTTCCATCGTGGATCCAAGCTGAGGCATGGGAACTAGCTGAGCCATTCTGAGTTACTCCTGATTTGTGCTTCCTCGCATCAACGCGAGGACAATCTTGCTATGTGAACTAACGGGCGCGCTCCTCGGAACCGCCGTCAATATTGTTTAGCTGAATACTTTTCGGATACATCGAAATTCTTCCTCAAGTTTACCATTCCTGCTTCTTTGTGACTGTTTTTAATTTGCGTTTAGATTCTTTTATTTTCGAAATCTGCGTCTGATCTTGATGGAGCGAGCAAGCGGGCGGAAACAGACACTTCGATTGACCTCGCTTTCATGTTGTGCTAATATGAGGTGAACGCCTGTTGTGCATTTATAACTGAATCAGCGCACTGTTGCACTCGCTAACGCATGGAAATGGAAGGCTGCTATTTCGATGGCAATTGATCCCAGACATCTAACTGAAGTACCTTTGTTTAAGGGGCTCTGCCCGGAGGCGCTTGAACTTGTCTGCCAGCGTGCTCGCGCGAGAACGTTTAAGAGCGAAGAAGCAATTGTGCATCAGGATGATCCTGGCGAAACCCTTTATGTAATTCTTCGTGGCATCGTGAAGGTCTCTACGACGGAGCCCGATGGCGCAGAAGTATT